>JAJYTZ010000016.1 GCA_021792775.1 Microcaldota archaeon | reverse complement strand
TCTTTTCATTTTTTATATAGTACCTTAAGCGCCATTTCAACTGAACCCCGTCAATTTAGGTTTTATTATCTTTGTGTTGCTATTCCTTATCGCCTTCTTTATCCTTACGAGCCTCTTCGCAGGGCCGACAACCGAGCCATGCAGCACTATGAAGTCTCCTTTTATGTTCCCGTAGTTCTTGAAGCCTGATTTCTTGTTGATCTCGCCTGCATGCTGGCCTGTTGATATCCTTAGAATCCTTTTATTCTGTTCTGTTCTGTAATTGAATCCGAGTTGACCTGCCCTTGGTATCGTATAGAACACCTTACCTGGCGTAAATGCGCCGAGCGGTCCTCCATGCCGTATCTTCTGGGTTGATTTGTGGTTGTTTCTTCTGACTCCTCCTCTCCTTATGACTCCCTGCCATCCCTTTCCTTTTGAGATAGATACAGTGTCTATGTATTCCCCTTCTTCGAATACCTCCTGTCCTTTTACCTCCTTTCCTATGATGCTCTCTGCAAACTTTACCTTCTCTTCGTATGTTTTTCCGGATATTGCGCTTTCAAACCTTACCCTTCTCTTCTGCCCTATGCTCGTAGATGAGGGATACGCAACAACCAGTGCGGATATGTCAGATATCTGTTTGTCGCTCTTTAGTTCTTCTATTGTCCTAGGCTTCTTTTGTTTTATCTTGAGCCTTTCGGATAGCGGCACATCGTATATCTCGTATGCTGAGACGCGGTAGTGTGTGCCTGACTGCTCTTTGAACGCCCTTATTCCATATACCTCCATTTTCGGTATTTCTAACACGGTTGCTGGCTGTGATACTTCCGCGCCTTTTGTCACCGCTTCGGAATCGTCAATCATCATGGTAGTTGTCATGCCTACCTTGAAGCCAATTATGTTTGATAGGCCTGTCTTTGGGTGTTTGGAGTTGTTCCTTATCCTAGGTAACCTAGACCTTGCGCGCTTACCTTTCCAATATTGGAGCGACCTTGACATTTTTTCAACCTTTCTTTGCTTTTTTACTGTCTTTTACTGCATCGATAGAAGATTCGATAGAGTTTATGTCGCGCATTACTGCGTTTATAGAGGCTCTCAGGGCAGAATTATCTGTAGCAGTTATATATATCTTTAGGTTTTTAGTTTTTTCCTCTACTTTTACCTCGCTTCTTCCTATCTTCTTTTCCCTTCCAAGTATCTTTTGGTAGTTGGTTTGGTGCCTTTTTGCCAGGTGGATCTCACATGTCTGCATATGATCGCTTTTATCTGGCGTAACCACGGTACTTTCTTCCTGTGCTACTCAGCCCTCTCTGGGCCCTTCCTTTGCTGTTTATTATCTGTAAATAGAATCTGTCTGATTTGACTCTTGAGGAATTCCTGTCCAGCAGTATTACCTCATAATACCTCGTATCCCCTGTCTCTCCGGCATAGTATGAGTTAAGTACCTCGCAGTTCAGGAATTTTCTTCCAGCCTTCTCCTCTGCTATCGCTTGCAAGGACTTACCTCTTGAGAAGAACCTCCCGCTCTTCGCAGGTTTTCTTCCGCCGTCTGGTCTTGCTCTTTTCCTTCTTCCTTTCTTGATTCTGACCCTGGCCATCACTACCCCTTCCTTTGCTTTGTATCCGAGAATTCTTGCCCTGTATAAGTTGCTTGGTTTTTCTATTCTGGTAACTGTGGGAGAGGCGTTCCACTGGATTATATGCGATTTGTATGTATCGCTACGCTCTTTTAGCTCGGCTCTTACAGTCTGCCGTATGTTTTTGTATGCTCCCAGATAACCACTTTGACCTCTGAAAAATCAGGACGGGTGATGAATATTAGGCAGGTATGTTTTTATAAGTATCTTTTTTCCTGTTTTATAGGAAGCGTTCGTTGGATATGGTATTCTGCTGATGCTTTCGGGGAGGACGGACGGTGAGTAGATTTTAGTCGGTGTTGGAATGAGTCTTTTGCAGCAATTTGGTAGATTTAGATTATATTGTAATTTAACAATGTATTGTTTTTATTCCTAGGTTGGCGGAATTCCGCAACATGTGTTACGATGACAAAAATATAAACGTAACTTCCTGTGTTACGTGATTTACATCACCTTTAAATATCTAAAACGTGTAAATATTATTTGTTGGCGCCGTTCCATTCCATTAGAATGATATCGTAGGTGTCCGAGGTACTTGTTATGTCGATTAAAGGAAAGAAATCTAGTAGGAGCAGAAAGCATAGCGTGAAGACAGGATACAGAACGTCAGGAAAACCGGGAAACGCTGTGCGCAAGACAGCGAAGCCCGCATTCGGGCTTGGGATAAGGCAAAAAGGATCACCAAGACCGAAAAGGAAGGCTGTGATTGACTTGCATGACAAAAAGAAAGCGATTAAAATAAACGTGAAGGCGGAAACAGACAAGAAAGCAGCTGCGGATGCTCAGAAGAAAGAGTACATCGATTCTGCAAAGCAGATAATAGGAATGATGATGGCTGATAAGCAGAGCGCAGATTACCTGGAGAGGATGGTAAGCCAGAGAGCTAAAGAGGTAATAAACATGCTCAACAGGCCCAGAAGCGACGAAGAGATAGCAAAGAGGTTGGATGTTAAAATAAATACAGTGAGAAGAATACTGAATGTGCTGCAAGGTTATGGGATAACAAACTATAGCATATCTAAGAACAAAGATGGATGGCTTTCTTTTGTATGGGAGCTAGACACAAAGAAGGCAAGTTTCTTTACCAACTATGTGAACAACGGTCCTCTCAAGACAGAAGTAGTGACCGAGGGATGCAATGATTATTTTGTCTGTGACAGATGCTATAAAGAGAACAAACTTATCCTGACTTTCGATGCGGCGTATGAATCCAACTTCAAATGCGTGTGCGAAAAGAACCTTTCGCAGGTCACCAAAGACCAGGTCGGCATAATGATAGCGAAAGCGAAAAACGACCGATAATGTTTTATTGGTTAGTGCGCCAAGATAAAACCAATAGCTTATCAACAAACAAAGCGAGGTAGGGTAGCTAGGAGTACCCGCCGGGCTCATAACCCGGAGACCGGTGGTTCAAATCCACCCCCCGCTACATATCCCATACACCCCACACTTCCGATAATCGTTGTTGTTTTATATATATGTATAATAAATACCATAAAACAAACTTCACACACAACAGACCAGAAAAAACATAAACAAAAACACCGATACAAACAATATAGGAACAATGGGGTCAGTATGAAAATAGATTACGATTTTCTGTGGCATGTACTACAATCAGAATCGAAAAACAGAATACTCAATCCGCTCCCTATTAATTTTTATAAAGAAGCAGAATCCCTGAAAACAGAAACATCAAATAATCCAGAAAACACAAACAGTAACATAACCACCATGATAAATAAAATAAAAGAGATAAGGACTCACAAGCTCCTGCTTTACATAGCTTACAAAAAACAGATACAGCAACCAATCCCTATAGAAGAACAGGAAACATACGAGAAGATAGTTTCTTATATATACGAGCATCAAAAACTGCAACAATCCGACAAATCGCAGCTCAACGCGATACAGGCAATACCTGAGATATATCTGCCTTCAGGGAATAAGATAGGGCCCTTGTCAAAAGGCGAAAAAATAACGATAAAAGAGAAAAACGACGCGGAATTTCTGATAAATTCCCTCATATGTGAATATATTTAGTGGTTTTATGAAGATAACGAAAGAGACAAACACATTCTGCCCGAAATGCAACAAACATACTGTGCACAAGGTAAAGATGTATTCCAAGAAACCTGCAGGAGGGATGAAGGTCGGTAACAGAAGGCACAACCGTAAACTCAAGGGATATATAGGAAAGGTAAAAGGACCAGTAACCCCAAAGAAGGTCGGCAAGGTGCAGAAAGTCCTGCTTGAATGCAAAGAATGCAACTATCAGATAGAACGCGTACTCGGCTCGCGGACAAGGAAGCGTGTGGAGTTTGCTACGGAATGATTATATGATGACAAAAAACCTACCAAGGACAGGCTCCTTGGTGATAGCCCAAATCGACAAGATTGAGAGATACGGCGCATATCTCAAGCTTATCGAGTATGACAACGCAGAGGCATTTATGCCCCTGAAGGAGGTCTCTACAGGTTGGATAAAGAACATACATGAGTTCCTGCATAAAGGAAGGAAGATCGTGTGCAGAGTCACAGACGTAAACGAACAGAAAAACACAATAGACATATCCTTGAAAAAAGTGACACAGAAGGAGTCGAAGGATAAGATAAAAGAGTACAACTTGGAAAACAGGATATCATCCCTCATTAACATAGCAATAAAAAAGGCGGGCCTTTCCCACCAGAGGCAAACGATACAAAAGAACATACTTGTGGATTTCAGGAGCTATACACACTTTCACAATGAGGTCACCCAAAACACTCCGAATATCACAAACATCCCAGAGGAACTGGTCAAAACGTACAAATCTATAATTGAATCGAGCAAGAAACAGAAAAGGTACGATGTTTCTTACTCTATTTCTTTCACATATATGGACACTATGTCTGGAATAGACAAAATCAAAGAGGCGCTCAAATCAGCAGCAGCAAAGGGCACTACAGTGCACTACCTCGGAGCTCCACATTACATCATCGAAGCATCAGGGAAGGATTACATAGATGCAGAGAAAAAAGTCAAATCAGGAATAGAAGCGATAGAGAAGAGCCTTCCTGGAACAGAGATAGAGGTAAAGAAGAACAAATCCAAGGGCGATAAGACAGATATAATGGAAAGCCTGTAGCTGTAGGTCTGTTTATGGTAACTGAAATACACGTATCAAAAAAAGTGAATCTGCGCAAACCGATTTTGGTGGTAGGACTGCCAGGCGTAGGTAATGTCGGAAGGATGGTGGTAAAAAACCTGATTAAAGAGTGCAAAGCGGAAAGGTTCGCGACTCTGAATTCCGACCACCTGCCTCACAAGGTGATAATGAAAAGAGACGGGACGCTCCGGGTAGTCAACAACAGGTTTTACTACCTCCCTGCCAAAAAGAAGAGCATGAGCGACATAGTGTTGCTTACAGGGGACGACCAGCCAATGACCCCAGAAGGCCAGTACGAAGTCAACAAAAAGATTATCAAGTTCTTCATGGATGAGCTACATGGCACCTTCGTGTATACAATAGGGGGATACAACAGCACCGCCACCGCAACCCAACCAACCCAAGAAAGCACAAAAGTGTACGGAAACGCAACAAACAGAGGAGTGCTCAACATGTTCAAGTCGGACGATGTGATTTTCGGCGAATCGAAAGGGTTCATACTCGGTTCTGCAGGAATGATTGTAGCGTTCGCGAAAGAGGCAAGGCTACCAGGAATCTGCCTGATGGGCGAATCAAGATCCATAGACATAGATCCTCCAGCGGCCAAGCGCGTCACAGAACTGATATCAAAGAGGCTCGGGATAACTGTGAATACTGAGGAGTTCGACAGAATGTCAGATAAGCTGGAAAAGATGATAAACAGGTTAACTACTGAGATGCAGAACCAAGGAGGCGAAGAAAGCATGCTCCAACCGCCTGACAGTCCCTTCTCTTATATCCGCTAAGCAAGAGCGCGCCAGTCATCTAGCCTGGTAGGATATCAGCTTCCCAAAACAGGAAAAAGCTGAATGCCCGGGTCCAAATCCCGGCTGGCGCAATTCCTATAAAAGCATGATAATTATGCTCACTATACTTCCACAGACGCTTCCGAAGAAGTTAGAGCTGAACTTGTTTCCTATTCCCCTTTCCTCAAACCAGCCCAGGAAAGAATCGAACAAGGTACCTGCAAATCCGCCTATGGTCACTACCCCTATGATGTAATAGACACCTGCATAAAAATAAGGATGCAAGAAAACCACAAGTCCTGCAACCAAGAAACTGCCAACCAGCCCTGCCCCCAGTCCTAACCAAGTAATACCCCCTGAGACTCCTTTATCCACCTTCTTGAACCCTATAATCGACCTCGGAAACCCGTCAAGGACGCCGATCTCGCTGCTGAACTTGTCAGAGGTAACTGCCGCCAACCCCCCAAAGAACCCTACCAATGCCATCTGCCCTATATGCGGATGTGCATTTCCAAATAAGAGGTACAAGAAGACCATAAGCAGCGGCCATGTGCCATTCGCCAAAACATTCCTTACCCCCCTCTTTTTCTCATACAACCCTGCCCTTTTCTTGTAGCCATGCCCTATTTGGGTAACAATCGCAGACAAAAGAAGGAAGTAAAGCATAGCAAGCATGAAGAATATGCCGAGCTGACCTCCAAACAACAAGAAGAGCACCCCCATTACCACAGCAGCTGCAAACGCAGGCCCATCGAGAGTCAATAGTGTCATAACAATCAGTTTACATGGACAAATATCCCATACTTCCACTATTATAAAAAGCATTTTAAATATATACTTGGTAACTATATTACGGGTTCTACAGAAGAATTTCGTGAAGAACTGGTCGCCTTGCCAGCGCCTAAAAGCGCTGGCACTATTTCTTCGCAGAACGATATTTATCGCACACCAACCTATATATTCCTTCAGATATAGAATCTATTGCTTGTTTTGTGGTTTAATGGCAAAGGAAAAGGCAATAAGGGAGATTGAAGACCTGCCTGGAATAGGCGAAACCAGCGCAGAGAAGCTCAAGAACGCAGGGATAAATACCCTTGAAAAGGTGGCGGTGCTGAGTCCGCACGAACTTTCCGAGATTTCTGGAATAAACGTAGAAGCCGCAAAGAAGGCGGTAGCAGCGGCAAAGGCAGCAACACATATAGAATACGAGACAGCCGCTTCAGTATCAAAAAGGAGAGAAGAACTCGGAAAGATAACCACAAATTCAAAGAACTTGGACGAGCTCATAGGCGGAGGCGTAGAAACCAACGCGATAACAGAGGTATACGGCAAGTTTGCCAGCGGAAAAACCCAGATAGGGTTTCAGTTGGCTGTCAATGTCCAACGCGCAAAGAATAAGGGAGGGTTGGATGGAAACTGTCTGTTCATAGATACGGAAGGCACATTCAGACCAGAAAGGATAACGAGCATGGCTGAAGGCTCTGGACTCAAGGCAGACGAGGTACTCGAAAGAATTATAGTGGTAAGGGCGCCAACGACCGATAAACAGGTACTTACCGCAGAAAGGGCCGACAAACTTATAGAAGAGAATAACATCAAACTCATAATAGTGGATTCGATGATGTCCCTGTTCAGATCGGAATTCATAGGGAGAGGGTCGCTCGGCGAACGCCAGCAGAAGCTTAACGCCCACGTGCATCAGCTTCAGAAGCTCGCGGACAAATATAACCTTGCGGTGTACATAACAAACCAGGTAATGGACAATCCCGGAATACTTTTCGGGGACCCAACCACGCCCGTAGGAGGGAACATACTGGCACACGCAGCAACTACGCGCCTTTACATAAGAAAGAGCAAGGAGGAAAAGAGGATAGTTAGGCTGGTCGACTCGCCAAGTATGCCCGACGGCGAATGCATAATAAAGATTTCACAAAAAGGAGTCTCAGATTAGAGGATTTTCGCGTCCACTACGATAACACCGTGTCCAAGACTCACAAGCCTCACTCCACTCGCATTCCTGCCGGTCTTCCTTATCGAAGATACCGATATCTCGATTGACACCCCGTTGGAGTTGACCACAAGGAGTTTGTCGCTCTCTTTACAGGCAATGACCTTTACCACATCCCCTGTCTTCTGGTTTCTCTTCACGTTAAGCACTCCCGTTCCTCCTCTTTTCTGTAGCCTGTAATCAGAGATGCCTGTGCACTTCCCATATCCTTTTTCTGTAATTGTCAGCACCAAAGAGTCATGGTCAACGCTTATTATTCCGATAACTTCGTCGTCCTTTCCAAGCCTTATCCCGCGTACGCCTAATGCCATCTTTCCGGTGCTTCTTACATTATCAGACCCAAACCGCAGACCTTTTCCGTTCTTTGTTGCTATGAACAGCTCCGAACTTGGCTGGCTGATGCATATGCCCGCCAACCTGTCATTATCCATCTCCGGAAGCACCTTTACCCCATTAGACCTCGGTCTCGAGAAAGCCTCCCCCCTTACTTTCTTTATCTTTCCTGCCTTTGTGGCAAACACCAAGAACTTGTCAGCAAAGTCCTTCGTGCTTATCATGTTTATTACGTTCTCTCCAGGCTCTACGTTTATCAAGTTTATTATCGCCTTTCCGGACCCGTACCTGTTGCCTACAGGCACGGCATAAGCCTTAAGCCAGTAGACCTTCCTTTTATCGGTCACAACGAGCAGGTAGTCCTTCGACATGCAGGAGATGATCCCCGCCACATAATCTCCCTCCTTCAGCTCCATGCTCATAACTCCGCGACCGCCCCTTCCTTGCTCCTTATAGGCAGATGCCGGCAACCTCTTCATATAGCTATTCTTTGTGCGTATTATGACAGATTCCTCGTCCTTTATCAGGTCTTCGTTATCTATGCTCATTCCTTCCAAATCCAGGTCTACGCGTGTCCTTCTCTTTCTGCCATATGTGCTCTTCACATAGACCGTCTCCTCCTTTATTATCTCGTATACGTATTTATCGTCAGATAGCACAAGCTCGTCCTTTGCTATCTCCTTTCCGAGCAGCGCAATCTCGTTTCTTATTGTTCCTTCCTCCAGAGATGTCAGCCTTCTGAGCTGCATCTCAAGTATCGCGTCAGCCTGTTTCTCGCTCAGCTTGTACCCTGAAGAAAGCCTGCCTCTCGCATCTTTTGTGTCTGAACTCCTCTTTATCAGTTGCACTATCTCCTCTATGTTATCGATTGCCACAGCCAGACCTTCGAGTATGTGGACACGATCTCTTGCTTTCTCAAGGTCGTATGATGTCCTGCTCTTTACCACTTCAAGCCTGTGCTGTACGAAGACCTTTATGAAATCCTTGATATTCATTGTCAGAAGCCGGTTTCCTATGACGGCAATGTTCATCACAGGGTTTGTAACCTGCAGGTTAGTGTGCGTATAGATAAGGTTTGTGATTAGTTCGGAGTTTGCATCCTTCTTAAGGCCAATGACAACCCTTATACCTTCCTTCCCGCTCTCGTCCCTCAAGAAGCTCGCTCCTGTCACCACCTTGTCTCTTATAAGGCCCGCGATCTTCTCAACAAGCTGCGATTTGTTAACATTATGCGGAATTTCGGTTATCACAAGGGCCGACGATCCCTTCTCCTGCTCAGTCTCTATTATCCCTCTTATCGTGACAGAGCCTCTCCCGGTCAGATACGCCCTCATAAGCCCGGCATCCATGAATACGCTTCCTCCAGTCGGGAAATCCGGTCCCTTTATGTAATCCATCAACCCCTCCGGGCTTATTTCCTTGTTATCTATGTAAGCGCAGACCGCATCGCATACCTCAACAAGATTATGCGGCAGTATGTTTGTGGCGACACCAACCGCTATGCCTGCAGATCCGTTTATCAGCAAGTTCGGTACCTTCGATGGCAAGACGACCGGCTCTTCCTCCGTATTGTCGAAGTTCGGCACAAACCTTACCGACCTTTTCTCTATATCATCCAACATCTCTTCCGCAATCCTTTGCATGCGAACCTCTGTGTATCTCTGCGCAGCCGGCGGGTCCCCGTCTACCGACCCCATATTCCCCTGTCCTTCTACAAGCGTATGGTTAAAAGAGAAATCCTGTGCCATCCTGATCAGGGTCTCGTAGACAGCCATATCCCCATGAGGATGGAACTTGCCGAGCACTTCACCCACAATTCTTGCACTCTTTTTGGTTGGCTGGTCGTGTATGTTCTTTATAAGGTACATAGCGTAGAGTATCCTTCTTTGTGCTGGTTTGAGCCCGTCCCTTGCATCAGGGAGCGCTCTGCCCACAATCACGCTCATCGCATAGTCTATGTAGCTTGACTGTATCTCAGCCTCTATCGATACATCAATGTTCTGCATAGAAAAACCTATATGTCAAGGAATGATACCTCTGTCGAGTGCTCCTCCAAGAACCTCCTTCTCCGCTGCACATCCACTCCCATAAGGACCTCAAACAGCGTGTCGGCAGCTTCGGCGTCTTTCACGGTTATCCTTTTCATTACCCTGTTCTGGTTGTTCATGGTTGTTTCCCACAGCTGGTCCGGGTTCATCTCCCCAAGCCCTTTATATCTCTGTATCCTCGCCTTCTGGTTAGCCTTTACCGATTCCTCCATCTCCTTATCTGAATAGGCATATTTTGCCTCTTTTCCGAAGCTTATCCTGTAAAGCGGAGGCTGTGCAACGTACACAAAACCCTTGTCTATGAGCTGTTTCATGTATCTGTATAAGAAGGTCAGCAGAAGGGTCTTTATATGGCTCCCGTCCACATCCGCGTCAGTCAACAAAATAACCTTGCCGTACCTCATCTTGGATATATCGAAGTCGTCTCCTATGCCGGTGCCGAAGGCGGTGACCATCGCCCTGATCTCGGCGTTCCCGAAAATCTTGTCCTTTCCCGCCTTCTCCACATTGAGTATCTTGCCCTTGAGCGGCAATATCGCCTGAGTGAACCTATCCCTCCCCTGTTTGCTGGAACCGGCAGCGCTCTCTCCTTCAACAATAAAGATCTCCGTACTAGAAGGATCACTCTCTGTGCAGTCGGAAAGTTTTCCGGGAAGAACCGCGCTATCGAACATATTCTTCTTCCGTGCGATATCGCGCGCATTGCGCGCAGCTTCGCGCGCAGCCGCAGCCCTTATTACGTTATCGATTATCTTGGAAGCGTCGCCAGGGTTCTCCTCCAGATACCTTACAAGCGATTGGTATACTATATTGTCCACAACCACTCTGATATTTTGAGAACCAAGCTTCTCTTTTGTCTGGCCTTCAAACTCAGGATCGTGCATAAGCACTGAAACAATACATACAAGTCCCTCTCTGCAATCATCCCCCTCCACAGATATATTTTTCTTTGAGTTCTTCTGTATGTACCCAAGAAGGGCCCTGCTGAGCGCGGAGTGAAACCCTATCACATGAGTGCCGCCTTCCGGAGTCTTGACATTATTGACAAAAGAGACAAGTTTTTCGCTGTAGCTCTTCACATACGCCATCGCAACGTTGACCACTGCCGAATCCGCTTCCTTCGAGAAGATTATCGGTTTGCCGACCCTCTCCTTGTCGCCGATAAGTATGTCGAGCAGATCTGAGATTCCGCGTTCAGAATGGAACACCTCTTTCTCTTCGGATTCTCCGCGCAGATCGACGAATTCGATTCTTAGTCCGGGGTTCAATATTGCGATATCCCGAATATGCTCCTTTAGGAACACAGTATCAAAACTCCTCGACGAAAATATCGTGGCGTCAGGCTTGAACCTGATTGTTGTGCCTGTAGAGGGGGATTTTCCGACGACCTCTAAACCGCCGACAGGACTACCCTTAGAAAAACGCTGCCTGTACTCATTTCCATCCCTTCTTATCATCACCTCAGTATAGTCAGAAAGCGCGTTTATCACCGTAAGTCCGACTCCATGAAGACCTCCAGACACCTTGTATATCCTGTCATTGAACTTAGCTCCGGAGTGGAGCGAAGTCATTATCGTTTCAAGGGCGGATTTGTCGCCTATCGCGTCTACAGGTATACCTCTCCCGTCATCGCTTACCTCCGCCCAATCCATTTCGTCCTCTTTGCCCACAATCACCTTTATGTTTTTGCAGTATCCGGCAACCGCTTCGTCAACTGCGTTGTCTATCAATTCGTAAAGGAGATGCAGCATACCTGCGCTTCCCGTAGAGCCAATGTACATTGCGGGGCGTTTCCTTACGCCCATCGTGCCGGAAAGCACCACTATGTCCTTTGCGCTATAGCTATCTTCGCTCATGCTCTACCATCGTTAAAAAGAAAGTGATTTTGTCTGTTTGATAATTGGATTTTAAGTTTATATCCCTTTTGGTGGACGTTTGTATTCGTAAAACTACAAGCAAAAACCGAAGCCAAATCAAAAAACATAAAACAGTAACGTTTCATCATATAATGGTTGTTGAATGCGAATCAGCAAGAAGCATGTCGAGCTCGCGGTTATCCTGATCGGAATCGCTGATGCAGCGTATCTATCTCTAGAACATCTCCTTCCAGGAATATTGGCATGCTCATCAAACGGATTGGTAAACTGCCAGTTGGTCCTGTCCAGCAGGTATGCTGCTATACTCGGAATACCGCTAGCATTCATGGGCCTTGCATGGACATTACTCATGTTTACGATAGTCTATACAGGGGCAGAAAGGAATGCGGCGGCAGCGTATCTTATCATGGGAGTGGGTGCACTTGGAGTTGCATACTCATTTGCTGCGCAGTACTCGTTAGGGTATATATGCGAATATTGTACGGCGTTGGATGTGGTTATAATAACGGTCATACTAATACATCTGCTGCGGAACGGCAAAGGCTAACGGATCGATGAGATGGCAAATGAAATAATTATAAGAGATGCGATACTTGGAGATATAAGGGTAAACAAAACAGAGCGCAGGGTCATAGACGACCCGCATTTCCAAAGGCTACGGTACATACGGCAGGTCGGATTCCTGTATCTCACATATCCTGGCGCAAACCATACGCGCCTCGAGCACTCAATCGGCACAATGAAAGTCACAAGAGACATATGCGAAGTGCTCGGAATAGATAACGAAGAGCTTGTAATGAGCGCCCTGCTGCATGATATAGGCCATACTCCGTTTTCGCATCAATCGGAAGACATAATAAAACACTATTTGGGCAAGAACCACGAGCAGATAGGCGCGGAGACAATCAGCAAAAGCTCGATACACGACATAATATCAGATTCAGGACTTTCTTACAAGAAACTTATGGCTTACATAAGGGGCGCGCACCCAAGCGAGATAATATGCGGGGCAGTAGGATCAGACAGGATAGACTATCTTGTCCGCGATTCTTATTATACAGGAACGGCGTACGGGATGATAGAAGCCGACAGGATAAAGAACAAAATGGCTATATCTGGACGCCATCTAGGAATCAAAGAGAGCGGGCTTCAGGTAGCAGAGTCCATACTCCTCGCAAGATACTACATGTTCATATCGGCATACACTCACCACACCACACTCATAGCGGGAGGGATGTTCAGCAGAGCACTTCAGCTTGCCATTGAAGCCGGAGAGATAAGCCCGGAAAGTGTTATAAAAGAGAATGACTACTCTATAATGGCAAAGCTCGCAGAATCTAAAACGAACGCTTCTGAGATATCAAAAAGGATAATGGAGAGGCGGCTCCTAAAACAGGTCTTTTACAAACCGGTGCGCGGAGAGGAGGTAGTGAAAGCGGTAAGTGAAAAGATATCCACGCTAGACATAGATCAGGATAGTATCCTTATCAGGCTGATAAAACTGAAAGGAGGTTCTGACGACATCAACATAATCGACAAAAAAGGAAGGATTACCGGCAAGCTCAGCGAAAAGTCGGAGCTGTTTGCAAAGCTCAGCGAGACTCTGGAAAAGAGGTCTATGCTGCTTGTAGCAGCAGAAGAGAAGGACAGGAAGAAAGTAGAGACAGCAATATCGAAGATTTTGGGAGTGTAATCTAAACTTTATCCGTGGGAGATATGTCAGCCCATCGGGCGGAAAGGTGCGCCGTGTAGGGAGTTCATAAGGGGAGAGGTCCATATTCTCACATAACTTCTACTGTTTTACGCCGATACTGTATGACCAGAAGACCGCCGCATTCTGTAAGGAGTGGCATAGAATATCAATCGATATTGTTTCTACACAGGCATTCATGGCCGAAAGCTCCCATCAGTCTGAGAGAGGTCGCATGCACAGGTACACACAGTGTGTCCGCAAAGATCTTACGTGCATCACGATCAACAGCAAGCTGATTGAACGCAAATCACGGCGTGCTGTATCCAGAGGTCCACGAGCTCGTGAAAATCACATTGGTAGGAACTCCGTTGTTGTTGTTTCCAGAATAGTCGTTGGCATTACCGTTCAGGGGCCACCAGCCCACTAAGTTTTGTATGTCTACAGGCGCACCGCCTATTCCTTCGTTGTAGAGTGTGTTTACCGCAGTTGGAGAGAGGGAAGTGTTGTAAAGCTGGAAGTTGGCAAGATCAACATTGGAGTAGCCGTTCTCTCCTGCTCCGAGTATCAAAGCCCCAGTTCCCTGCGATGCTGCCCCGCCACCCGTAGTAAAACTTGCCGTATACTGATTTCCGTCCATGTAGACAAAGGAATTGCTTGCTGGATAGTCGTAAGTGAAGCACGTGAACTGCCAACTGTTGGCATCGGGCAACGACGGGTTATACCATGCAATGTTGGCGCCACCAGCATTAAAGATAGTGTAAATATTAGTAGTTCCTTGTCCTATGATATACTCCCAAGCATCTCCGTTGCTCGGAGACGATATTCCCTTTAGTACGAAGCCGTGCCAGTTAGTCAGCGAGAGTGGCATGAACCAAACGCACATGGTCATTTTTCCTTCGGTGCCTGCTTCTGGGCTCAATACCATATTGTTTCCTAGGCTCACATAGCTGGTCTGTCCGTTGAACTTTGCGACGTACTCTGGTATCTCGTTGATGGTGCAGGCAGGTCCCACTGCCGAAACAAACAGGTTGCTACCTGGTCCGTTCGGTCTTAGTATACTGCAGCTTCCTGCACTCGCCTTCGGTGCGAAGGTGTAGGGATTGAACAGGTTGAGCGAAAACAACGCCACCAACACTATCGCGATTATGAGTATCGCCCATCCGTATGTCATTAGGTATTCCATCGCGGACTGCGCTTTCAGTCCTGATTTGCTCTCGGAAGAACAGTCTCTTCGCACGCCTTTCGTTGTGTGTGTGTGTGTGTGTCACATTAATGCATATGCTACAAAAGTTAAAAGGCTATCGCTGAACCCTTTCTGAAGAAAGCGTTCACGGAAAGAATGAAGAGAAAATGCTACGAGCCGGACTTTCGCGGTCGGCTATAAGCGGTTATAAATATATCAGATTCTCTGGAGCATTATGCACAGAATGTCCGGCTAATCATGGAAGTTTTAAATTTTTACGATCCCCAAATCTATGAAAACAAATAAAAATCATCACAAACAAAAGGAATCACGTTTGTGGGTCTATAGCTCAGCTTGGTTAGAGCGGCTGGCTCTTAACCAGTAGGTCGAGGGTCCAAAATCAAAGATGGAAATCCCTCTAGACCCGCACAACTAAGGCTGCATCCAGTCAATCTCATAATACTCATACTCGCTCCCCGGCAGGTCAATCCTTTTTATCTTGTAGTAAGTGACTGATGTTTCTCTGTCGGCAATCGCCACTACGAGCTCAAGCTTTTTGGATTTCGACTCCCTTATCATACTGGAGAGCTCAGCACCTCCTATATATGAGCTTTCCGTCAGAGAGAGCATCGCATAGGATGGAGATCCGCTGTCCGGAGACTCACTATTCCCTCCTTTTCTGTGATAAAGCACAAAATCCACCTTCTCGTTCTTCTTCCTGCTCTTTCCAGGTATCGCCAGTATGAATGTTTTCCTTACCGAATGCGCAACCCTTATTACCCTTGACCATTCGGAAGTCAGCAACTTCTGGTCTTGCGGGAATACATGCAGAACGTGTCTGGAATGGGTCCAGTTCTCATCCTTTATCGGCTTCGCTCCCGGGAAGTATATC
This sequence comes from Microcaldota archaeon, assembly GCA_021792775.1. Lineage (GTDB taxonomy): Archaea > Micrarchaeota > Micrarchaeia > Micrarchaeales > Micrarchaeaceae > JAJYXL01. The sequence continues at coordinate 6,334 of JAJYTZ010000016.1, read as the reverse complement.
CTGAAGTGTGTGCCAAACTTGAAGCCAGTTTTTACCACATAGCCCTTCTCCCTCCAATCCGCATATACCTCGTACAGTTTCATAAAGTCCGATCTGCGTTTCCTTGCCGCATCTACCATATCTCTCTTTCCAAATCCTTCTACATGCAGCTTTCCTTTGTCCATAAGGAAAACCGCTTCGTATATATCGAGTTTGTTAAGGATGCCTCTCTCGCTCGCCTTGTAAGTGCCGTACTGGCCCAGCCAGAACCGGTCATATATATCCTTGCCCTTTTTCTGATCGTCGATTATGACCGTCAGGTCTTCGGGGAAAAACACGCCGTCAAGGGAGATGCCCTTAAGGTTAAGGTTTGATGCGGGATACTTTTTTATCGGAGTCCTGTCCGAGCCAGATTCGTGGTTAGGATATTTTATCACGAGCCCCCTATCCCTCCAGTCCTTAAATGTGAAATATCTCGCCATGAATTTCTTGGAGTTGAGGGCTTGCGCAATCTCGTTAAAGCTTACGTTATTTCCAAGAGTGTCAGTACACGATGCGTTTCTCACATCAATAAGATAAAGTGCTTCCTCGGGGTCGAGGTGCAAGATGCCGGAATCAAACTTCCCAAAAGATGTCCTTCTGAGATTGTCTATCGTGGACTGGTCCTTCACGAATACTGCCCGTGCCTTCCTATCATATATTATCTCAAGCATGGATTCCACACATGACCTTCAACATCTCCTCTTCTATCTCAGAAAGATCAGAATGGAGTATAAAACAGCACATCCCAAAGTCTATATCCATTTCCCTAATCTCGCCTATCGGCTTATAGATCACTCGCATATTCTCAGAGCCTATGTCTGCCATCATTATAAGCCTCTGGTTCTCGCCCAGGATTCCGTGTCCGTTCTCCGCCTCTGCCGCCAGCATTATCTCTATCGCTTTTTTATGCCCGAGGGATTGTTGCAATTCCGCATCATAATCGAGCAGGATAAGAGTATGCATTGCGTTCTTAAAATTTGCATATATTTTATCATAAAACGATATGGGGCGGTAGCCCTCCTTCCAGCCTGCGATCGTGCATACCTGGCCGAACCTGTAGAAGTCCAGACCCGATTCTCCGATAGATGCCGTAAAAACAGAAGAGGAATGCACAATCTCTATTGCGGTGCCTGCTTTCCTCGCTTCCAGAAACAGTATCTTGTGCGTAGTGGCTATGAGCGGATCCCCTCCAACCAGCAGAGCCACATCTCTGTCGTGCGCGTTCCTTACAAAGTCGCCAGCTTTCTCCTCAAGCATGCCTCTATCGGCATTCTTTACCTTTTTCCCGAGTATGCTTTCCATCTCAGATATCCTGTCATCCGTTATCCTAGATGTATACCTATCTACGAATACCTCTGATTCTGATATGCTCTCTGCAAGTTCGACAGACACGCTCTGATATATACCAATCCCGCAAATCCTCAACATAAAGACCAGCTATCTATGCATCCAATACTTTTTATTCTTTATAAAATTTTTCTGTGCGTCTATAAGGTCTGTATAAAAAAGTCTGTGGTCATCGTGTTGCATCTTGAGGGCGCGCGCAGCTGACCTTGGCCCCACTCCATAAGTGAAAAGAGCCACAGCGGCTTTCCCGCCATACGACCTAAAAAGCCTTGCCTCCACCATCATCTCATCATAAAGCTTCTTATCAGATCTCCTTCTCCGCTTCTTTTCATTCATCTCAGAAACAACCCTTCTATAATCGTCGTTATACGTCGAAATCATTGCGCTTTTGCAGCTAGGACATTCAATCCTTTCCGCATCCTGTATCTCCGATATCTTTCTCTGGAAGGAGAGGCCGCAGTAAGTGCAAAGCAGCTTCGCCTTCTTAGAAGAGGTAAATTGTATGAAAGATTCAAGGAGCGCAGCGTTCGGTCTTATGGGCATGATGAGCTCCTTTGTATAATAATCAGAGTTGAGAATGCTGTCTGAAAGCGGAGAAAGCTTGCTGACCGAGAACTTCTCCAACCGCAGATCACCATCCTTTATGCCGTCAAAGAAACCTCTTACCGCCTCATAATCGAAGTAGTTCTCCTTTATCTCTCTGTACGCCTCAATCCATACAGGACTGCCCTTGAATATTTCCACAATCTTTTTGGCTGTGTTCTTAGAGAGGGTCGCATCTCTATCTATTATTCCAAACCTCTTCGCTATCTCCACAAACTTGTAATCAAAAAGGCTGGTTCCGGTTATGACGTTCTCCGCAATCCTTTCGAGGTTGGATCTGGAGAGTTCAGCGACCAGGTCTTTCAGGTCTAGCCTGTCGCTCTCCACAAAGATGAGGTACGGGGAAGCCCTCGTGTTTATGCTGATACCGCTCCTTTTGGTGATCATCGTGCCGAGCAACTTCGATATGAACTCGTTTGCCCTAGTCCCAAGGAAAGTATACATTACATTATACCCCTCCATCTCCTCTATGGCGACCGTCCCTCTTTTTATCGGAAAATAATCAAGTTGTTTCGATATCAGCTCTTCTACACGCGGCTCGCACTTTCCATTCCTTCTTATAATATCAAAGAACCTCTGCGAGACACCGAAGCTTACCGAAATATCCTCCCCGTACCAGTCTGGCACTGCAGCCGATATGTCTGTGCCAGGCTCTACGGTTATCGTATCTTTATCTATGTCTATGACCTTCCAAGGAAGTCCCTTCGTTATGAAGACAGATGACTCAGAAACATTACCTAACACGAACTTCTCGTCTAGGTAAGAAACCGTCTTCCCGTTTGCTATGTTCTTTACCTTAAACCTTATACTGTCAGGTATGGCACTCAGATGCTCATAATAATACATGCGTGTGCGTCCTGTGCCGGTGCACATTTTGCCGTCAAACAAAATTATGCGCTGATCCCGCATAAACTCCAAAACAGAGAGCAGCTCCTTCTCCTCAAAATCTTTGTAAATGAACGATCTTCTGAATATGCCAAGTATGACCTCGAAAGCGGCGCTTCCTTTATCAGCAAGGATGCCACATACTTGGTGCGCAGCTATATCCAAAGCGCCGAAATTTGGACGGAAGTGCTCAAGCCCGCCGCTCCTTGCGTTCTCCAGCACAGCCATCGCCTCAATGTAATCGACTTCGTTCAGTGCTATTATCGATCCTTTCGATGCCTTCCTTATTGAATGCCCGCTCCTTCCCATCCTCTGAAGGAGCCGAAGCGCCTGCTTTGGCGATCCGTACTGCACCACAAAATCAATGCTTCCTATATCTATCCCGAGCTCAAGAGAGCTCGTAGAAATAATGGCTTTCTTGCCTCCTTTTTTGAAAATAGATTCAAGCTCAGCTCTTTCCTCCTTGTCAAGAGATCCATGATGTACTCCTATCCCTCCGAAACTCTCCAGCTTGTCAAGATAAAGGAGCCGGCTTCCAAGCGCCTCAACAATCTGCCTCGTGTTTCCGAATATAAGGCAGGAATCAGACCTCTTGATATGCTCCACTATCGCGTATATCCTGGCAAAAGAGCTCTCGTCAAGTCCAAAGAATTCCTCAAACTCCTCGTTTCTGGAAGATGGAGGTGCACTATGCGGGAGCTCTATCTGTATATCGGAAACCCGCGAAGTATCGACCCTCGATATCTCAAAAGGCCGCTTTCCGCACAGGAACCTTCCCACTACCTCATCCTCATTCACAGTCGCGCTTATTCCTATTCTCTGAAAATTACCAGCGCGCTCAGAAAGTCTTTCCAAAGCGACTGAGAGCTGCGCCCCTCTCTTGCTGTGGTAAAGCTCGTGTATCTCGTCTACAACAACCACCTTAAGATTCTTGAGATATTCCCCGATATATTTTGTAGGAAGTATGCTCTGCAATGTCTCAGGGGTGGTTATCATTATGTCTGGCGGATTTCTTATCTGTCTGGATTTCTCGCTCTGCTTTGTATCTCCATGCCTTACCCCTACTCGCAATCCAGAGCGCGCACACAGTTCTTCGAGTCTGCCCAGCATATCCCTATTCAGAGCCCTCAACGGGGTAATATAAAGGACCGATATCGGAGCAGAGCCCTCGCTTTCCAATTTTTTTATTATGGGAAGCATAGCAGCCTCTGTCTTTCCAGTTCCTGTTCCTGATATTATGAGGCAGTTAAGACCCGCCTCTATGATTCTGAACGACGCCTTTTGCACCTCTGTGAAGGATCCGTGCTTTGATATGAAATAATCGTAAATGCTCCCCGAATTTGGCATACTACCAACCAAGATGTTTCACAGTGAGGTATGCGATTATCGCTAAGATGACCAATATTACAGCGAAGAACAGATAAGATTCCCCATAATTAAAACTAACCTCCCCTCCGACCCCGTACGCGACGTGGACAGGTACTGATTCATTGCCGTAGACCGCAATTCCATCTACCATTCCGTATGGCACGGCTTTTAACATATAACTCCCATTCTGGCCGCTGTACGCTTCAGATGTGGTACCATTGCTAAAGCTGAGCTTCAAAGAAGCATTTACCGCGCCTCCATAGAAATTCCTTGTCCTTATCAAAACAGAGTAAACAGACACGCTCAGGTTTATGATTCCAGGACCCGTCACATTGATAGCCTTGTTGAGCGGTATTTTGTATCCGAGTATGTCTATGTCCCTGAAGTAATTCTTCCCTATAAACAGGTAAGTATTCTTCTGCCTGCTGGTGTTGTCTACATTTATTGAAGAAAAACTTACATTCTGGCCTTCTGCACCTACTGCATTGATAGTTACGTAGACCATCGGCTTAAACTCTGCACGTAGCACATACCCTTTATCCATCTCTAAAGATCCATTCCTGTTTGGATTTCCATTGCTCCATGAATAGAAACCAAGAACCTTACCATCAGGCAGGGTTGCATTAGTGAAGTTAAGGGAGAAATGTGCGATCGAATGGTTGGCATACCATCCTGAACCATATACTTTCCCATATTGTGAGCTAATGTTAAGAAGATACTCTGTTTTCCATATTCCTGTTATGTTGAGTGGAGACCCTACCGCCACATAATTGCCTTGAAGTGTCTTGTTGGCGGTAGACCAGTCCGCAAATACATATCTTGTAGAACTGTTCGCATACGACTCGGTATCGTTAATTCCGAGATGGGCCATACTGCGATTATCGTACCAGCCAGTTCCTGCAGGCATCCCAAATTTCGAGCTTACATTAACAAAATACTGAAGTTGCCATACTGCCCTCTCATCCATTTTGCCGTATATTGTAACATTTGCTGAAGTAGAGTTTCCGGTATAAGAGCCGAACCCGCTCCCTATCCACCCTTCAAAGACCTCACGCTTTGTCTTAGAGATATAAACGAAATCAGGCTCCGATAAACTTACCTTCCGCCCAAACGTATAATTTGCTGAACTCGTGTTCCCGAAATCAGAGCTGACATTTACTACATATCCTCTATTCCACATAACAGTACCATTTTTAAGGATTGGAAGTCCGGAACCAACCTCAAAATAATTAGATTCGTTATTCAGCTCTTCAATCCCATACATATTTGTCAGATTATGCGCGCTGTTAAATCCATATCCTATAAACGAATAAGCGCCAGGTACCTTCACTCTTCTGCCATTGATATAAACAGAAAAATTTCGGAAGCGCACAGGTATCATATATGTCTGATTAGTGCTAGTGTTGGCATATTCGCTAACCACATATGGCACATTATTGCCAGAGGACGGCGCGCTTATACTCGTCCTTCCTAATATGTTCCCGTTCAAATAAGCATCCCAAGAACTTCCATTTGATACAAGAGAGTACGTATTGAAAGTTCCATTGATGCCAAGACTCACGTTTCTAAAGCTCCCGTAGAAATGCTGTTCGCTTGTGTTATTTCCAAAAAATTCGAAAAACCAGTAAGGAGTCCCTTTCTTCATATAGAGCTTTGAGGCGCACCCTCCAGAAGTGCAGTTATTCGGATAATACCCTGTCACACTCTCGGTCGCATAGCCCACCTGGATAAAAGCGCCGTTTCCTATGTTTTCGCCAACCCAGAAAGCCATCGAGCCGTTTGTTATATTCTGGCCATATACGGTCTCTATCTGTACCGAGATTCCTGAGTTGTTGAAGACGCTTCCATTAGCTATAACGCCGCTTTGCAGCCAGTACTGAGAGTAGCCAAGATGGGTAAATGCCAACAGCACAGCAAAGAACAATGCGACTAAACCATATCTCATAACAGGATACCTGCAACAGAATTCATTTATCACTTGCAGTAAGAATATTAAGCAGTTTGCCCGTCCTTTTTCTCTGCATCCATCTAATTTTTGTTCTTTTTGTTGTTCTCTGCTGCAGTATTTTAACAACGTGAGCGAGAAATACCCCACTATTCATAGGTGGGA
>JAJYTZ010000015.1 GCA_021792775.1 Microcaldota archaeon | reverse complement strand
TCCCTTGCAAAGAGGCATAAGGGATTCTGGAAGGGAATGGCCGACTGGGGAATCGTGCTAGGATTCGGCCTTCTCTCTTATCTGATAATAAAGAGAAGGAGAAGCTGGCTCTACCTTCTCGGCATACTCACCATAATCTTCTCTGTTCTTTTTGTGGTGCCTTACACAGCATACGGTCTCCAATTCATCAAGGTATCATCCATACAGGCGATAGGTTATTCCAGCAGCGCATCCATTTCCAGTTTCACTATGGCTGCGCTGCCCTACCTGGCCCTGATAATAGGGATAACTGTCACATTTGGATTTACCGGCTACATTCTCTTTGCGCTCGGAGTAAGCGCATTCGGGGTGCTTGAGCTCCTGGCGATAGTCATAAGCAAGACCCTCAGCGGCGCGCCTACGCTTGCACCGCTCTCAAATGAGGTGCCCGGCATACTGCCTGTCATCCCCGGCATAACAATCCCCCTCATCTCTGGAATAATCGCCTTTGTAATAATAATAGTCATACACGAGGCATCGCATGGCGTCCTCGCTGCGATGGTCAAGACAAAGATAAACAAGGTCGGCCTTCTTGTCTTTGGGGTTATACCAGTAGGGGCGTTTGTGGAACCTGACGAAGCAAAGGTGCTAAAGCTGGACAAAGAGGCACAGAACCGGATATACTCTGCAGGAGTCGCGGCCAACTTCATAGCGATGTTTGTCTTTTTCGTTTTGCTGATTGCAGTCCTTCCGTACGTGAACAGCAACATAATGAGGATGTTCGTGACAGGCACCATATCCGGATATCCGGCAAACGGGATAATAGCTCCAGGCAGCGAGATTATCTCATGGAACGGGCACACAGTCACAAACATCGCAAGCCTAACATCTGCCAGCGCGAACGACTTTCCCGGAAAGAGCGTGCGGATCGTAACCAACAAGGGCAGCTACTCTTTTGTTGCGCTGAAGGCGAACGGCACCTCACGAGGAATTGTAGGAGTCAACCTTGCAGAATCGCCTGTGCTCCAAACTCCGGCAAACAAGTTAATTTACTTCCTGTATGGAATCTTCGCTATAACTATGATGCTAAATTTCCTGATTGGCGTGATAAACCTTCTTCCCCTTCCGATGCTTGATGGATGGCGTATTTATAAGAACAGCATAAGGAAACGCACCTGGATAATCAAGGCGCTTGCAGCGTTTGTGATTCTGGCATTGATCATAGTCGCGCTGCCGTGGCTCGGCGGTCTGCAAGTCTGAGAGTCTTGACCGTGCCGAAGTCCATTGTTGCGCCGTATCCAAACGCTATCGCATGCATGCTTTCCACATCCACTACCCTGAATATCTGGGACATCATCTTCTCTGCATGTATTACCGATGAGTTTCCTGCAAAGTAGCTTGCAGCCGGCATCACCAGTAACCTTGTTCCTTTATACTTCCCGCTCAGGAAACACTTCACAGATTCCTTCCTTCCTGCAGGGCTGATTATCGATATGGATGGGTGCTCGTGCCCCATAACAAGCATCTTTGGCCTGCCCTTTATCTTAGGGACAGAATCCCCATGAAAGAATACATATCCATCTATCTCCTTAGATTCTGAGCATATCTCTATGCGGAGCGATTCCTTGTATCTGTCTATGAAGTTATCGTGATTTCCCTTTATTAGGATAACCTTAAGTCCCTCCAACGCCGCAAATTCGACGAGCTCCATTATCTCATTGAGTTCTTCTGTTTCTACAGAGGAGAAATCGTTTTTTATGTCCCCCGTTATTATCAACATATGCACCTCCCTGCCGGCCTTCGCGTCTTTCAGCATCTTCTTCATATAGGCCAGATTCACCTTTGGCACCAGTACTCCGTTCCGCGCGCTATGCGCTTCGTAGCCTAAGTGTATGTCTGAGAGCACAAACGCCTTTATGCTTCTTATGTACGCTATCGGCTTTCCTTCTATCAGCTCAACATCTTTACCAAGCATCATTTTCTCTCTCTCTTTGCCTTTTTGCTCTTTGAAGCATGCTGTTTTACGCCTATCCTCTTTAGGACGAGGCCGTGCAGATATCTCAGATAGTCGTTCCTGTCCTTCATCAGCACCACATCCGCATGCCCGAATGTCAGTATCGTGTGCGAGAATGGGGAGGGCGAAACCGTCTCTATAAACTTGTATTCCACAGAACCTTCCTTTATCCTCGATATGAGCTCTTTTGTCCTTTTTATGTCCATTACCTCCTCGAATATCTCCCTGTATGTCTCCCTCAGTACCGGAAAATCCGGGTCTATCTCCTCTACTGCCTTCATCAGCATCCTTGCGCTTATCTGCTGGCGGTTGACCGGCATCCTTCTCCCCATATAATTCCTGAGTATCATGAAACTTCGCGATGCTACGTGCCTGAACCTCCTTCTCATCATCTCAGTGTTGCGTATGTTTCCCCTGAGCACAGCCTCCATATCCGAGTTTACCACCTTTCTTATCAGCTGTTGGATTGTCTCCTCGTCTATCTCGGTATCCTCCTCTGGAGATATGACAAAACCATTGTCGTTTATCGCTATTGATATATCCTGGCCGAGTATCACACCCAAGTTTATCGCTATAAGCCTGGAGAGCGTATCATTTATCCTCCTTCCAAATATCGAATGGAAGATCAGAATGTCGCTTTCTGACTTGTCGTCGCGCGTGTACTCTATGAGTATGAGCTTGTTTGTCGGCACTGCCCCCGCAAAAAGCAACTGCTCTGTCAGGTATTTTGCGATGGCAATCCTCGCGTTCGCGTTTATGGGCATTGCGTCAAGTATGCTCTGAGCCCCTTCCGGTATCTTTATCTGCGACTTCGATGAGACTACCGACTTTGCTTCGTCCTGGTTCATTCTCTCCAGCTCCTTTGATAGGTTGTGCCTGAAATCCCCAATCCTCTCCGCAAGCTCGTAGCTGAGGGGCAATTGCTCTGAGAACCACGGCGGTATCGTTGGAGTATTGCTGGCGGCCGGACTTACATAGCATTTAGTGCCTGTCGCATGATCGAACATGTGGAGTTTTCCTCCGAGACAGAATATGTCGCCCTTTTCAAGCCTGGAAAGGAACTCTTCCTCTATATTTCCCACCCATTTTTTCGAGGATATCTCGAATACACCTATCGATACTTCATCAGGGATGGTGCCCACATTAAGCATGTATATCGGCCTTATGAACATACCGCGCTTCCCTATCATCCCTGTCTCCTTATCGTACCATATCTTACCGTATACCCTCCTGCTCTCAAGGCCTGCATAATTCCCCGCGAGATAGTCCACCATTGAAAGGAAGTCCTCCATAGTGAGTGTAGAGAAAGGATACGCTCTCCTGACCAGATTATACATCTCTTTAATCTCCCATTTCCTGTCTATCGACATTCCAACTATGTGCTGTGCAAGGACATCCAGCGGATTTCTTGATACAGAAAAGGAATCAAGATGCTTGTGCAGGGCCGCATCCAGCATTACCGAACATTCCACCATATCATCCCTATTCAGAACGATTACCTCTCCCTTTGCGACCGCGTTGTATGTATGGCCCGCCCTCCCTATTCTCTGTATGGCCCTTGATACGCTCTTCGGCGATCCCAATTGTATGACATTGTCTATCGTTCCTATATCTACGCCGAGCTCTAAACTTGTGGATGAGACCACGCACTTTAGCGCTCCCTGTTTTAGGAGTCCTTCAACCTCTAGCCTTGACTCCCTCGAAAGAGAGCTATGATGCGCCGCTATCTCCTCCGGCTTGTACTTCAACCGTTTCTTCATGTTGAATACGACTCTCTCCGTGCCGCTGCGCGTGTTAGTAAATATAAGGGTGGTTGATGAGGCAGATACTATCCGGTCTATCTCCTTGTACACCTCGTCCTCTATCTTCTCCTCCTTTGTGTATATCATGTCCTTTACCGGGCTTATCGCAATTACCTCCATCTTCTTCACCATCGATGTATCTACGATGGTGCACGGCCGTGTCTTTCCCTCTTCCGTCCCAACAAGATAGTAGGCTGCCTCCTCTATCGGATGCAGCGTCGCGCCCAGCCCCACCCTGATGAATTTCTTCTTTGATATTTCTTGGAGGCGCTCGACCGAAAGGGAGAGATGGGCGCCTCTCTTGTTGCTCGCAAGCTCGTGTATCTCGTCTATGACTATGTATTCTATTCCCCTCATATTCTCCACGAACTTCGATGAGCTGACAAGTATCGCGAGGCTTTCAGGCGTAGTTACCAGTATGTTTGGCGGTTTTGAAAGCATCTTCCTCCGCTCCTGCTGCGTTGTATCGCCGGTCCTTACGCCTATTGTCACATTCCTTATGTTGCCTGTTATTATTTCTTTCCCTTTGCTCGCTCTTATCAGCTCGTATATCCCCTCTAGCGGCCTTGTAAGGTTCCGGTACACGTCGTTGTTCAGGGACTTTAACGGCGATACATAGATGCAGTATATCTTCTCTTCAAGTTTTCCTTCCAGAGACTTCTCGAATAGCGCGCTGAGTATTGACAGGAAGCCCGACATTGTCTTGCCTGTTCCGGTCGGACTCGCTATAAGCACGTTCTTCTTCTCCGCTATGAGCTTGAACGCGTATTTCTGCGGAGGCGTAAGCTCCGCAAAATTCTTTGTGAACCACTCTCTCACATACGGGTTAAGCACAGAAAGGCTCTCCTCTACGCTGAACTCGCGCTCTATCTTATTTACCATAAACATGCACTCGAAGATAAGGAGTAGGGGAATTCCGATTTAAATACTCTTGCGGGATTTTTATTCCCGCAGATAAAAATACGAATCAGCTGTATATCGATTTGTATTCTGTGCCGCTGTCGTCGATTATGTGTATGCATTCTCCCTCGCACTGAATTAGGCAGGCTTGGCAGAGTATGCATGCCTCTCCATTTATTGCGACCGATATTCCTCCGCTTGTTCCGTCGTTCTTCTCTGCGAAGTGATTGTGGCCATCCTGCACATCCTTCCATTTCGCCACCACATCTTTGTCCGAGACCTGTTTCCATTCCATCTCTGCAGGCGCAACATCGGCGTTAACGTTTGCTACATCCGCCCTGTCCCTGAGCTCGAATACCGCTACCGGGCAGACGTCCTTACAGTGCTGACATCCAGTGCACAATGGCTTGTTCACATAAACCTTCATAAAACCACAGATAATATGAGTTAATACCAAACGTATATAATCATTATGATGACGGCTCTTACCATTCCTACAATAATTACTCCTTTTTATTAGTTTCCAGGCTCTTCAGATTCTTCATTTCCTGAGTATTCATGAGCGCTTTTATTACCGCCATTATCGCATTGTAGCGCGTGCTTGTCTGGCCCCTTGAGAAACTCCAGATATCTTTTACCCCTGCCAGCTGCAGCGTCAACTTGACCGACTTGCTCGCCACAATGCCCAATCCGCGTGGTCCTGGCTTAAGTATGACCTCTACGCTCCCGCACTTACCTCTTGTTGTGAGCGGCAGGCTGTGGTTCTGCCCGCATGTACATTGCCACGATCCGCAACCCAAGAGTACTGGTATCATGTTTCTCTTTGCGTTCCTGATTGCGCTGTCTATGCTTGCCTTTACCTCTATATCTTTAGCTGCCCCCACTCCAACATGGCCGTTCATGTCTCCGACTATCGCAGTAACCCTAAATTTCGCCTTCCTGTTGTTTTTGGTCATCCTCTGCACGCTTTTTACCTCGATTATCTCGCTTTTTATATCAGGTATAAGGGCATCTACAACCTCTACTTCCTGTATCTTCTTTCCCATGTGGTATATCTGCTCGATCGAGGTTATCTTGCGCTCCTTGACCGCCTTGCCCAGCTCTGTAGCCGGGGTCCATTCCTCTATGTTAAACGTAGGTTTTTCCGGTCTGTTGTTCCTGTTTCTGTTTCTGTCATATGCCAAAAAATCACTCTTTTGTTATCCTCTCTTTTACCTCTTTAAACTTTTCTTCTAACGAGCCAGAAGGATACTTGGAAAACTGGTTTTTGTACTTTTCCTTCTCTTTTGATGCCTTCTCCATAAAGTCGGATATATGCTTTCCTGACAGCCTCCCCTCGTTAAACTCTATGCTGCTCGCAACCTTTAATCCTCCGTCAACACAGCCCTTAACCGCAGCGAAAACTACAGAGTTCTTCATCGGCTTATATATCCCGATGTCGAAGACCATCTTCAGTTCCTTCTCCTTGAGCTTTTTTGATGTCAAAAGGCCGGAGAGGTACGCTGTGGGTATGTTGCATCTTGTCTCCCAGCCGTATTTCTTGAGCTCTCTTGCATCTGTCGAGCAGATTATCTTGTCTCCGTCCGGCTCGTACCTGACAACTTGGACTATCACGCTGCGCGTAGTCTTCCTAACGACAAGCCGGTCTACGCCGCCTTTTATCAGCGCGATCCTTCTCTTGTAGTTCGTAAGCGCCCTGTCCCTTCTTCTTCTGAATACTCTCATTGTTATCACATATGCTTGAGTTTCTCGAACCTTTGCCCGTCTATCTGCACGCCCGTGCCCATTATGTTATTGATGAGCTGCGCCTTGCTGCCGAACGTGCCTCCCTTCACAAGAGAATAGAACCTCTTGAACTGCTCGTTTGTTATTGTCTTTGAGCTCTTGAGTTCCTTCAGCACTCTCCTCTGTGCGCGCACTCTCCTCGGATACGTCCTTCCGGTCCTTGCCTTGTACGTCCCTCGCTTTCGCCCAGGCCCCCTTCTTCTTCCTTTCGCCTTTTTCTCGTTTCTTTCCTTGCCGCTTCTGCTCACGTTCTTCTTCTTCGGTATGGAGTACACAGCACCGCTCTTGAGCAGGGCTCTCACGTCATCGGTAGTTATCGCCTTTGATGCGTCATCTCTCGCGCTATCCTTTATCCTTATCGCGTTGATTCCGCGCTTCAGCGACCGTGCCGCAATCCTCTTTGTAAGCTCAATACTCATTCTGCACCACCGTTCTTCACTCTTATCTCCTCCTTCTTTGCATCTGCACCGCCATTCCTCACTCTTATCCCTTCCTTCTTCGCATATTCGATTATCCGCTTGCGCTTAAGTTTTCCGACTCCTTTCGCTATTATCACTTCAAACTTTCCTGTGTTTGGATTCTCAAGCATGTTCTTGAACTCTGGTTCGTTATGCACCAGATATGCGCGCATGCCGTTCGGCATTATGTGCCTTATTGATTCGGGGTTCCTGTATCCTATAGTAGGCTCTGCTCCCATGAACGCCTTCTTCATCCTCTTCTTGCTGTCCAAGCCTCTCTGCACCCTCCATCTTTCCTTGACGCGCTTCCTGTTCTTCGCCTGCGCGTTCGGAACGTTAAATTTCGGATGTCCTTTCTTCTTAAACATAATATCAGCCTATTGCGTAGTATATTCCATCCTGGAATATACGCTCATCTCTGTTCCTTACCTTGCTTGCCTTCCGTATGTTTGCTGCTGTCTGCGTCACATCATCTAGTTTAATACCGCGTATCACTACGTCTTTCCCCTTTACTTCAACCTTTGTATCTCCTATAAGCTTTGACCTGCGCGGAGAGCGCTCTCCAAGCATGTTATTGATGATTGCCTCCTTTTCTGATATCTCTACCGTCATCGGAAAGTGTGCATATACTATTTCCATCTTTATCTCGTGGCCATGTGTCACGCCCTCGATGTCTGAACCGATCTGCTTTGCGAGCGCCGATGCAGCCATTGCGGCTATCTTCGCCACTTTTTTATGCTCCCTGATAGATATATCAAGATGCGACTCTGATACTTTTGCGGATAACAGATTTGAGTTGAATGGGCGCCTGTCCTTTCCTAGCTTTCCGCTCACCTCTATCTCTGCGGTGCCGGCCTTTATTGAAATCCCTTCTGGTATCTGTATCCGAATCTGTTCTGTCATAAAAATCCTCAATATATGTAAGCAAGGAGTCTGCCTCCCGTACCCTTTTCCCTAGCTGATCTGTTAGTTGTAATCCCCTCCGGAGATGATATTATGAGCATGCCGAAGTCCTTGCTCGGGATGTATCTCTGCTCGAAGTCTATTATCTGTGAGTTTTTAATCTGGTATCTGGGCTTTATCACGCCTATGTTATTTATTCTTTTCGAAAGCCTTACCTTGAGCTTTTTTGCATATCTGTCGCTGAACTCCTCGTATCCTTCTATATAGCCATTCTCCTTTAGTATGTCGAAGACTCTCTTAACCAGATTTGTGGAGTAGACCACACACTCCTCTCTGCCTATATACTCGTTGTTCTTTATAATGTTAATTGCCTCTGCGAGTCTGTCTACCATCTTATCAACCGTATTTCTTGAAGTTTATCTTTGGAGCGACCTCCCTGAAGCATCTCCTGCATATGTAAAGGTTGTGCGACCTTATGACTCCGCGGCGCGCGCCGCATATCCTGCACTGCCTCTTGCCTCTGCCTTTAAATCTATATTCGTAAGGGATCATCACTCAGCACCTGTAGATACCTCAACTCCAAAATCCTTCTTTAAGTGTTCCTTTATCTCCTCTCTGCTTATAAGCATATGCTTTTTTCCTACATCCGCTGCGCCCCTTTTCCTTCTCGCGACCCTTATGCCTTTTCTCTTGAATGAGACGTTTACATTCATCCCTATTATGCCTATTGTGGGATCGTATTTGAGGCCAGGTATGTCTATGTATTCTTTTATGCCGAAGTTGACCGAATTTCCAGAAATCGCGCGCTTTCCTACTTTGTTGTCCACAGTCTTGAATAGACGGTTTGCCAGTTCTGATGCGCGTTTGCCTCTCAAAGTCACGAAGACTCCTATCTTTGTCCCTTTGCCTATCTTGAATGTTGGAATCCTCCTTTTCGCCATTGCAGAGGCTGGCTTTGCATTCGTTAATGTGGCAAGCAGCCTCTTTGCGTTTTCGTACGCTGTGGTTTCGCTGCCCGTACCTATATTAACAACAACCTTGTCCATGACTATATCTCGCATATCTCCAACCATAAACCTCAACTTGTGACTATGATGTTCTTTGCGGTGGTCTCAAACCTGTCCCCATCGCCCGACTCGACTGTTATCGATTTCTCTGTCGTCCTCGTCCCCTCTTTTATCGAGGAGATTTTGCCGGATGTGCCGACGTGTACCCCGCCTATGACGAAACACCCGCATCCCTCCCTCAGTTTTATCAGCTTGGCGGAACCCCCTTCCATCTTCACCGAATCGTTTACCTTTGCATCTTTGTCCGCCTTGATAATCGTACCATCATGGAGTCTAAGCATCACCTCGCCCTTTTTTGTCTTGTACTTGCCCGTAATCTTGAGGGTTCGTGAGTGGGAGGATTTGTCTGCGCTCTCCCTGATTTCTACCACACCGTGCTTGTCTATCCCTATGAGAACGCTTCTCTCTCCAATCTCGAGTATGTCTGAGAATCCCACTGGGTAATGCACATCATTGACTCTTTTCCCGTTTACCTTGACCTGGCCATCCTTCATTATACGGGATGCCTCTAACATTGTCTTTACTATGCCGAGGCGACGCAGCGCAAGCGCGACTGGTATGCTTCTCTCCTTTGAGTGCCTGCCTGCCATCGGCTTTGCCACGTATCTCTGGCGCTTGCGCTCTATGCCAAAATATGCCGGCGCAGCAAGACTCTTTATATGCCTCTTGTTCGCTTTCCTTGCCATCATTATCTACCCGCAGTGAGCTTTGCAGCCCTTCTCTTGTCTGTCATGTTAAGTTCTGTTATGTAAACAGCACTAGGCCTTATCGGTATCTGAAGCTCTCGGCCCTTTGCATTCTTCCTTGCTATTCCGTCTATAAATATGAGACCTTTTGTTGTATCCACCTTTGATACCTTTCCTGTTTTGCCCTTTCTTGAGCCGCTCATTATCTTTACGGTATCCCCGCGCGATATCTGTGCGCTCTTTCTTTTAACGCTGGATTTTGACGCCGCGTCCTTTGATATGTGTGCATGCATGAAATGCTTCCTTATATGCAGCGGCGCAGTATACCTGTGCTTTCTCTGTTTCCTTGGCTTTGACGATTTTACCATTATAATCACACTACTCTCGATGCGACTCCCGCCAGTTTTATGTATCTTTCCACTACCTCTCTCGCCATAACGCCCTTTACCTCAGTGCCGATGGCGAGGTTGGTGTCGTTTATGAGTATCGCTGCGTTGTCCTCAAATCTGATCCTGAGGCCGTCCTTTCTCCTTATCGGACTCTTCTGTCTTATTATCACGGCGCGCACCTTCTTCTTCATGTAGTCTGGTGAACCGCTCCTCACGCTTGCTATGATTATATCGCCTATCCCTACCGACTTGAGCTTCCTGTGGGTTCCGCCTACTCCTTTCTTTGAGATTATCCGCAGCAGTTTGGCGCCGGTATTGTCGGCACATATGACGACGCTGCCCGGTATAAGCCCTTTTGACACTCTTGAAGATATCTGCCTCATTGTTCAGCACCTTTCTTTATTATTGAAGTCACTACAAAAGATTTTGTCTTGCTTATCCTTCTTGACTCTTCGACTCTGACGAAGTCTCCCTTCTTTGCAGCGATGCAGGAAGGGTTGTGCGCTGGTATCTTCGATCTCTTTCTAAGATGGCGCTCGTATTTTCTGAGAGGGGCAAGATAGTCCCTCATCACTATTACGGTACGCTGATTCTTGTCCGAGACCACTATTCCCTCGAAAATGTTTCCCCGGGTCTTGAGGCTCCCGTGCACAGGACATCGTATATCATTGCATTCCAATCAATCACGCTTCTTGTAAAACCTAATTCCTTTCTTTATCCGTTCATGTGGACGGAAGAGTATCTCTCTGCCTTCGACAATAAAGCTCTTATTGCCGACCGAGAACAGAAACTCTGAACCTGATTTGGGCACCACTTTGCGACCCGCGCTCGTTTCCACGATCAGGGTGTTCTTTGTCTCATTCAGTATTGTGCCGCTAGTTCCTTCCCTGTTTGGGTCTTTGCTCTTCCTTACCTTTACCTTAAGGCCAATCAGTTCATGCAGAACTATATTCTTATTGCTGTAATAAGAGCTGATATTATTATTATTAGGCATAATTAAAAACCTTTCTTTTTGCGGAACGCATCTTTACGAGAGTAGAGCGGGTTTGGATTATCTTATTATTATCCAGTCTGTTAGCTTGCTTATCCTGTCTATGTCGAAGCTTATTATCTTTCCGTGCTCGGTCTTTACATAGAGGAGCTCGCTCTTCGGGTCGACACCGCTTACCTTCCCGATATAAGCTCCGATATCATTTATCACATTCCTGTTCTTGAGCTTTGAGTTCTTTATCACTATCCTCTTCAGCACATAGCTGAAGGTTGCGATTGCATAACCGACAATCAGGGAGAGAGCGCCGAACAGGAGGAATTGCCAGAAGTATATCTGGCCTATGAACCATGCGACCATGAAATATACGAGCGAGAGGGAGATTATGGAGTATGCGATGTATATCCCTTGGTTGAGAAGCTGGAATCTCATCCTTCTGCCTTCAAGATCGATGACGCGGCCGATGAGGTATATCACAAGTCCGCCGGCAAAGGGGACGATAAAGTCTTGTATTCCATATGAATACAGCACCAACAGGTTGTTTGTGGTTGATGAGTGCTGGACATAGCCGCTATATCCCACCGCAAGTCCAAGTATAAAGAAGACCAATGCTGCTGTATAGAATATGAAGCTTATCCTGCCGACGCTGAAACCAAAACCTTTGAACGATTCGAGGAAGCGCTCCTCTATCCCGAATCCTTTCGTTATCAAGTATATGCCGATAAGCGCAACTGGAAGCTGCCATCCGTAGTTAAGATAGTAGCTTATCGCAAAGAGTATGAGAAGAACCGCGGGGATACCGAAGATTATTCTGGCGTAGTGGGGATCCTTTATCTTTTCGAGGATGACGAAGTATGTGTTCTCCAAGGTCGCAGCCTGTTTCATATGCACCACATCAACACTGTCTACCCTTATCCTGCCTTTAAGGAGGGGGAGCGCGCGCTCGTCGCTCTTCCCGTCGGTTACAAACAGGCATGAGTCAGGCTTCGCTATGTCAATAACGCGCTCAATCTGCCTAGTTATCTCCCTGTCCGCAACATACCCTTCCTTCTCCGAACCGGTTATGGTGGCGACTTCGACTTCGAAACCTTGCTTCTTGAGTTCGTCGTACCTTTTGATAGCTTCGAACATTGTGTTAGCATCTGTGTCTGTGGGATCGGATAACGCCAGCTTGGTTGCAGCCTTGAGGTTTGACGCTCTGCCGATTATCGGACCTGGCAACCTAGCCTTTTTGTAAAGGTCGTTATCTATATCGACCGCCAGTACAAGTATTCTTTCGCTCATCTTATTATTATATGGAGGTGAGCCTTTAAAAAGATTGACTGGGCAAGCCTTTCTGGAGGTTCGTGGTAGCGCATGTCGGTCAGAAGCGGCTCGCCCAGCATGATTGTCTGTGGGGACTACAGGTCTGACCTGATTGCTCTATACTCTTGTAAAGGGAAGTTATTTGCGCAGGAATCTTTCCAAGTTGCATCTGGTTGGTATTATGAAATAAGGGGCGAAGCCCCCTTATTTCTATTTTCCCAAAATTTCAGGCTGAACCCAAGGATTATGTTTTATGCTTTAGCTCAAAATTGACCTTTATGTAAAGAGCGTCTTGGCTTTGGTAGGACAGGCTAACGTCCTGCTCCAAGAGGAAGGCGGAGAGATTGCTACGGGTCAGTTTGTTGAACCCGTTGTCCTTCGCCCACTTGACGCAGTCCTCTACAATCTTCGGTAATTGCCCTTTTTCCTTGGTAATTACTGCGCCCATGACCTGCCTCTCCGCAAGCTGACGGACTTTGTCCTGCTTCAGTCTTGTCTTGGCATCAGAATTGAATCTTTGGAAGCCCTTAGCTTGCCAGAAGGCATCGGCTATGTGATAGAAGTTAGTCAACGAGTCTGGGAACTCTTTATATGCAAATTCAGCCATTTCCTTCGCTATCTCTTCGGCTGGTTTCTTTTCAAGCTCTTCAGCAGAGCCTTCCAGCCCATCCTCGCTTGCCTCTATGTCTTCATTCGGAGTGTACCAGCTAGCATAGATTGACATCGTATGCAGCACCCCGTCATGGAGGAAGCCCAAATCTACCTCGGCAACGTCTTCCTCATGCTTGGCGTACTTTTCTAGCGTGTCTGGGAATGCCTCTGAATAGTATATTATCTTTGAGCCTAACTTCTCGGCCATAGCTAGAAATTCCTTGTAGCTGTCTCCAGCCCACATCAGACTATCCTTAACATCGCTTGGAGATATACCATCAAGCTCAAAAAATACGAATTTGTCCTTATACTCTTTGAGTATCGTATTTTTGAGGGCTTCTAATTCTGCCATAAAATAGTATCGTTCTAAAGACTTATATTTGTTCTTCGCAAGTGAACGCTAAATTTGAAATATGTAAGTTGCGGACAGTCGGCTTCGCATACTGCTCAGACCGAGACCGCAGTATGAATCTGTCCGCAACCTCAGTATATTGTGGTCGTTTCACAAAAATTCATCATCTATAAGTAAGATGAATTTTATGGAAACTCCCAAATCGTATACCTGCAAAAGTTGCGGATACACGAGTAGATTCCTGCTAGGCGTGGAGGAAATGGTCGACTGCCACAGAATGCGCCTTAAACGGCGCATGAATCTTCCCAAGGAAGGATGAGTAAGTGCTAGGTTACCATCGCACGCTTGAGGGTAAGCTTAAAGGATATTAATGTTTAGTTTTATAGTATATTAGTGGTTATGTGGTATTTGCACAGAATATTGAAGGACCAATACCGATAGAACAGCTACATCTAGATTTGGAGAACCCTCGATTGCCTGAAGACGCAGAGGGTAAGGATGAAGAGAGGGTCTTAAAAATTCTATACAGGGACTTCTATCTAAGTGACCTTGCAGAGTCATTGAATAAGAATGGTTATTTTAGAGAGGAACCCTTAGTGGTCATTCCAGACCCGAAACAGTTGAAGGAGAAATTCAAGGGGAAAACTGCAATAAAATTCAATAGTAAAGAAGAATTTGAGACATATGTTGCAGACCATACTACTAAACTTATTGTGGTTGAAGGAAATAGAAGACTAGCTACGATAAAACTTCTATGTTCTGAAAGCTTGAGACAAAAACTTGAAGTTAAGGATTTTCCAAATGAAGTTACCAAGCAGCGTATTGAGAGTTTCTCTAAAATATATGCGATAGTGTACCTTAACAGAAGTGATGTGTTCCCGTATCTCGGAGTTAGACACATGATTGGAATAGAGCCTTGGGGGCCGTATGCAAAGGCGAGATACGTAGTAAAACTAATGAACAAACCATACAATAGAGACATTCAGGACATTATGCTTGAGCTGGGCGATAGGCGGGCTGATGTGCTTAAAAGTTATCTGGCTTATAAGATTGTTGAAAAGGCAGACGACTTGGAGCTTCCTACTGCGGAAGCTAAAAAGGACAAGTTTACTTACCTAACGTTGTCTTTAAGAAATGGGATAGTGAGGGAGTATATTGGAGTGGGAGACCTAGGAAAGGCGGATTTGGAGAACCCAATACCTAAAAATAAATATGATAATTTAAAAAATTATTTTTCGTTGATTTTTGGGGATGGAGATAAACAAAAAGGTGTAATTAGTGATACTAGAGATTTGAATAAACTATGGAAAATCTTGGATAATAAGAAAGCTAGAGAATCGTTGCTTTTGAATAGGAACTTTGTTGTCTCTCTGAAGATGACTGAAAAAGATGAAGAGATATTGAATGATGCCTTTGTTATAGTGAATTATCAATTAAAGGAAGTAATTTTGAGTAGGATAAGTGATAATAAAGAGAATAAGGACATAATGGAAGAATACGCAAAGACATTGTCTATAATTGAACAGATAAATAAATTACTAGGTAAATAACATGCGTATAGGAATTTCTGATCCTTCAACCAAAGAAGGGGTTGCAGAATGGACAGAGCTAGTATTGATGGTGGAGGAGAAATCTATTTCAAAAGAAGAGATTAAATCACTAATTAGTAATGCCGGAAATCCAGCAGGGGAAGAAATAGAGAAAGAGTTGGGGGAGGAGTTGACTGATGAAATCAAGGCAAATTCTTTCATTTCTGACGTTTGGGATGAACTGAGATATAGAAATAGATTATACGGCACGTCACCACCGTATACTATTGATGATATGGTAGTAAGTCCAAATGTGAAATGGAGTAGTAGACCTGCTTATATGATGTGCCTTTTGCTGTCATTTTTTGGAATAGACCAAAAATGTGATGGGAATTACGGGAAACTTTTTGAAAGATTGTCCAACGAAGCAGTAGGGATATATTTAGGGGGGAGAAGTGAGGTGGTCGGATTTCCTAGGGAGCGAAAGATAACGATGGAATATATAGCAAACGAAACTAAAGAAAGATTAGGGAGAGACTTACCTGCGAATTTCAAAGATGGAGGGGTAGATGTTTTCACGTGGAAACCTTTTGACGAAAGACCTAATCAAATACTATTGTTAGTACAAGCTGCTGCTGGGAAGGATTGGAAACATAAAATGGGAGAGGTTGACCTTCATCTATGGAGGGATACGATATGTTGGGCGTGCGATGCCATAAAGGGGCTGACAACGCCTTATATGCTTACTAAAGACGAACTTAGCAACCATTCTAAAGGTGGACTAATTCTTGATAGACCTAGAATCTATATTAGCACTAATTCAGCGAAGTTGATGGATAAAGGATTGGATAAGGCGATTCGAGGATGGTGTAAGAAGAAACTTAAACAAAAGGTGAATACCTGATATGAAATTCATAGACTTGTTTGCGGGATTAGGAGGATTTCATGTTGGGCTGCGAGATTTGGGACATGAATGTGTGTTTGCTTGTGAAAGAAATGAAACATTAGCTAAATTATATGAGCAAAACTTTGGAATTAAATGTGGAGGGGATATTAAGGACATAGAAGCCATTGATATACCTAAGCACGATATTCTTTGTGCCGGTTTTCCGTGTCAGCCGTTCTCTAAAGCCGGAAAGCAGGAGGGGTTTGAAGATAAACAGAATGGAACATATTTCATAAAGGATATTGTCAGAATACTTGAGTATCATAAACCTAAATACATAATACTAGAGAATGTGCCTCATCTTAAGAAACAGGACAATATGCATACCTGGGAGGTTATCTCGAAGAAGTTGAAAAAGCTTGGATATGATATTGACTCGACGAACTTGTCGCCACATCAGTTCGGAATACCGCAGATAAGGGGGAGGTTATTTATAGTCGGTATAAGAGGACCAGAAGGGAGTCTTGACTATTTTGGTTGGCCAAGTGAAAAAGACAGGTCAACTTTAGACATTAGGAATATACTAGATAAACGACCAAATGGGGCAAAGAGGTTGAGTGAAAATCAGATAAAATGTATAGACTTATGGCAGAAGATAATTAATGCAATACCAAAAGACACACAAATACTATCTCCTTTGTGGTCTATGGAATTTGGGGCTAACTATCCATTTGAAGAGACTACGCCTGCTTATTGTAAAGTGGATGAACTAGGGCGTTATAGAGGGGTGTTTGGCAAAAAACTTAAGGGCTTTAGTAAAAAGAAGCAATATAAATTCTTACCTAGTTATGCAAATAGGAAACAGAGGAAGTTTCCTGATTGGAAACGGGATTTTATAAGGGAAAATAGGAAATTCTATAAAGAAAATAAAAAGGTGCTAAAACCATTCATAAAAGAACTAAGCCAATTGCCACCTAGTTGGCAAAAACTAGAATGGAACTGCTTAGACAGTAAGCGGAATATAAAAGATTATATAATTCAATTCAGGGCGTCGGGAGTTAGAGTAAAGAGAACAAACTATGCACCCGCTTTAGTTTTAACTAGCACGCAGATTCCGATAGTGGGGTGGGAGGAGAGATATATAACAACTAGGGAAGCCGCAAGACTGCAATCATTAGAGACAATAGAATTGCCAGATAGTCAAAGATTTGCTTTGAGGGCATTAGGCAACGCCGTAAATGCAAAAGTGGTCAGTCTAGTGGGAAAACAACTTATCCTGAATAGCAAACAGGTTAAACCCATGACTGCGAAAATCATGAGATGGGAAGGCAGATATTAAGGAGGTAATAATTATAAGCATAACCCTGCCTATCAAATTCATGATTGAACTGCATAGAAACGACAAGATAAAGATAATCGTGGTCTTGGGAATTATTGTAGGGCTGGTGTTCTTTACATTCATTACTATTGGAATAGTAGTTTTTGGCGGAATAATAGAGCTTGCCTCAACTATTATCTTCGGATTATCCACTTTTCCGAAGAAAGTAGAGAACCCGTCCTTTGTCGTCTCAGTGTACCCTCTCTTTACCAATTTGCCGTTGTCTTTCATGACGACATAATTCTTCTTCTTTCCCAGATCTGTTGCTATTTCCGTATTCGCACCTATTTATACATCGCACCGCAACATTATCTGACTTGTTGCGGTGTCAGGTACTGGGAGTAGAAATCAATCATATCGGTCTTACAGCGAACACGCCAAGAGGGCTGGACTTTCATTATTTGATAATTTCTGAAACAAATTCATTATTTGTCAGTATTAAATCAGCAAAGCCGCTCAAACAAAAAATTAATAAACCTTATCCATTCAATATAAATGCTGGTTTTCCCGCTGGCACTGCAACATGCAGGAGGGTTTTTAATGAATTCTGATAAGCTAGAGCTTATTGATAAGTTCCTAAAGGAGAATAAAGGGAAACGGAAGTTCGTCCAGAGCGTCGAGGTTGCGATAAACTTTAAAGGAGTAGATTTTTCCAAACAGGACAACAGAATGAACCTCAGCGTCGTGCTTCCAAATGGAAGAGGAAAGGCGACAGGCGTACTGGTTTATGCAGACAATAAGGAGGTAGCTGCGGTTGCACAGGCTTCTGGCGCAAAGCTGATTGGCGCGAAGGAGGTCGAAGGGATATCACACGACAAGGAGAAAATGAGAGAGCTGCTTAACTACACCTCATTGGCAGAACCGGCGCTCATGAGCATTGTCGCTAGGTCTCTCGGTTCGTTCTTAGGGCCGAAAGGAAAGATGCCAAAACCGATAACTCCGTCTAACGCAAAGGAAATGATGAACAACATAGCGAAGTCCGTGAATATAGTCACAAGAGGCAAGTTCCTCCCCACAGTCCATTGCGTGGTTGGTTCGGAATCTATGGAGAGCAAACAGATAGCAGAGAATGTTGACTCTGTGATGAAGGCGGTATCCGACTCTGCCGGAAACCAGAATATAAAATCCGTTTACATCAAACTGAGCATGAGTCCGCCGATGAGGCTTCTATAGGTATTTTTATGTTGAACAAAGAACAGAAAGGAAAGGTTGTTTCAAGGAATTCGGCCAAAATCAAGGATTACCGGACTATAGCGGTAGTCAGGCTGGACGGTACTCCAGACAGGCTTTTCCAATCAGTAAGGAACAAGATGAGGAGCAAGGCGGTCATCGTTACAGGCAGGAAAAATATACTTAGAAGAACGCTCGCTTCTGACAAGCGCACAGAGAGCCTTGCAAAGAACCTTGAAGGAACGTGCGCCATTGTGATGTCTAACGAGAATCCGTTTGAGCTTTATAAGGAGTTCAGGGGCAGTTCGATAAAGCTGGCTGCGAAACCTCATCAGAAGGCGCCCATAGACATTAACATAGAGGCTGGGGAGACATCGCTGCCGCCAGGACAGGCGGTCACTGAGCTGAAATCAGCTGGCATAGACGTGAAAATAGATAAGGGGAAGGTTGTAATATCAAAAGCGAAGACCCTTGTACACAAGGACGAGACAATTTCGCTGAATGTCGCGAAGGCGCTGCATACGCTCAATGTGCTTCCCTTTACTGCGGAGTTGAAACCTAGCGCCATATTCAATGAGGGATATATCTTCACTCCAGAGCTGCTTGAGCTAGACAGCAAGAGGATGGCTGAGGATATAGCAAGAGCATTTAACAGCGCACTGGAGTTCAGCTTCGAAGCAAAGATAATAAATAAGTATACGGTAAAGAAGTTTGTTGAGGAAGCTTACAGGAACGCTATGGCACTAGGAGTTGGTGCAAAGATATATGACAGCAAGATAATAGATGCGCTGCTTGCAAACGCTTATGCAGCCGCATCGACTCTCGGCAGCCTTGTCGGGAGCTGACCAATCATGTTAAGGTGAATTTATGGAGTATGTATACGCCGCACTGCTTCTTGACGAAGCAGGTAAGGAGATAGACGAGAAGAGCATAATAGAAGTGGTAAAGGCTGCTGGATTCAGCCCTGACGAAGCAAAAGCGAAAGCAGTAGTAGAGTCGCTCAAAGGAGTCAGCATAAAGGATGTCATAAAGAACGCTCAGAGCATGCATGTTGCAGCTCCTGCCCCTGCAGGAGGAGCGCCGCACGCAGAGGCAAAGCCGAAGGAGGAGAAGCAACCTGCAGAGGAGGCCAAGAGCGAGGAAGAGGCCGCAGGCGGACTGGCTAGCCTCTTTGGCTAAGAGGCGTCAGCCCATCAGGGAGCTATGCTCCCTGAGCCATGCTCTCCTTTCTTTATAATCCGGCAATGCCTCTTCGACGGATTCCCAGAACCTTTTGTCGTGCCTTCTGTTCCTTATGTGGGATAATTCATGCACTACCACATACTCCAGCATATCGTCTGGCACGTATAGCAAGCTGAAGTTTATGGTCATGTTGCGGTCGCGGGAGATAGATCCCCATATGCTCCTGCTCCTCCTTATCCTTATCTTGCCGAGCCGTTCCCCGAAGTGTTCCTTGTTTATGCGTTCTACCGCAGCGGAAAGCTGCGCTATGGACAACTCGCTTATCGCCCTTGTGGCAAGGAGATTGAATGTTTTTGAATATTCAGAACCATGAAGAGATCCAGGAAGCGATATTCTTACCTCTTTTTTCGAGGATTCGCGTTCGTGTATCGAGTAATGAGGCTTTTCGGAGAACACGGCTTCTGTGCTTATCGTAGTCTCGACGCCGAGAGGATGGCTCACGCATTCCCCGCTGAATTCGATGCGGCGTTCTGTGAACCTTCCCGGATGTCTGCGTAGCAGGCGCTCCATCCTCAGATGAAGATAATGCACAGTCTCTTCTCTTTTTTTGCCTCTGAGGCGTTCAGGCACGCTTATCAGCACCGCACCATCTTTTATCCTGGCATAAGAGTGACGGTTTCTCGAACTTTTCACAAACACGCGGAACTGGCGATCCTGCGCTGATATCGGATTCCCCTCTTCTATTGGATTGACCATCAATGAACCTGTAATCACAAGGAATATTAATCTTAACATCTTTTATAGAACAGCTTCTGATTAGCTGATTTTTATGGAAGAGAATAGAGAGATAGTCATACCGGGAGACAGAGTGGCGACTGAAGAGGAGTGCGTTCCCGAAAAGAACGCGGTGGCATACGACGGCACGCTCTACGCTACGGTAATGGGCAGACCCGCATTTGAAAGCGGGAAGGTAAGCGTGGAACCGCGGCGAGGCATATCCAAATATAGGAAGGGAATGATGGTCTCGGGAACTATAGTCGGAGATCTGAAAAGCGTGCTCTTTGTCGATATAGATGAAACAGTGATAGACGGAAAGAGGTATGTTGCGATAAAGGACGGGAAGATAATAATACCGAAGCCGAGAGATGGGAGGGACTCGGGAAGATACGGATCTGAACTGCCAAGGCCTTGCGCCTCCTCTGATGTTGTTCTGGCAAGGATATTCGCTGAGGACGATGACTCTTACATGCTCAGCCTTAGGGACAGGGAGGCTGGAGTTGTATTTTCTATATGCGAGAAGTGCAATGGGGAAATGGAGGCAACGGACGGAGGCGCGAAGTGCATTTCGTGCGATTACAGGACAAGAAAGAAGGTAAGCCCGCTATACGGAAAATTTGGAGAGGTAGTTAAGGCGATAGAATACAGCATAAAAAACATAGACAGCTATGATGAGGAAGAAAGAGAGAGACGGCATGAAGGTCAGAGAAGATATGGAAGGGATAATAATATGAGGGGGAACAGGTATAACAGAGGAGGTGCAAGATATGGAGATAAAAGTATTGAGGAATGAAGGAAAAGAGCTCGTGCTGGAGTTCGAGACGTTCGACACTACGATTCCGGAACTTCTGGCAAAGACGATGCTTAAGGACAAGGACGTTGAATTTGCTGGAGTAAGCGATGAGCATGTTGAGACAATAGGAAGGAAACTCACGTTGAAGACGAACAGAAAGAAGCCGAAGGATGTGTTGGATAAGGCGATTGACGAGCTGGAAAACGAGATATCTAGTATAAAAAGTTCGTTGAAGTAAATATGGGCATGTGTTGCCATGCTTAAAAGAGGGTCAAGGGTAGCTGCATTTGCGACTGGGCCGATAAGAGGCGCCAATACAAGGAAGATAATCCTTGTATGCGTAGTTGGGAGAGATGGAATTATAGAGGGAGTACTCTCCGACTTTGTTTCGGGAGGCGGAGACGATGCTACCAAAGTGATTGCAAGGATGGTGAACAGATCCAGACTAAAAGAGCAGATAAGCATATTGGCGACAAATGGCATAGCGTTGGCAGGGCTTAACCTTATAGATCCTGAGAAGGTTGAAACAAAGACGGGAAAGAGGCTGATTATGATAACAAGGAAAAGACCGAATCAAAAGATGATGGATAAAGCGATAAGGACAGTATACGGAACTGAAGAAGCGAGGGAGAGATTGAGAATAATACATGACAAGCGGCTGAGCATCAGAAAAATAGAGGATTTCTTTGTAGGCGGACTATCGGATCCTACAGATATTGGAAGCGGGATGATTGGGAGAGCGGTAGACACACTAAGGATAGCACATCTCATAGCGAGAGGAATCTCAACAGGCGAATCTAAGGGAAGAATATAGATTATTATAGCTTGATTGACAGAGTATACCATGAAATCTCAGGCTGCGATGGAGTACCTTACCACGTATGGTTGGGCGATACTCATCATCGCGATAGTACTGGTAGTGCTGTTCTCCCTCAACCTGTTCAACCCATACACATTCGCCCCAAAGGCACAGCCAGGGTCGTGTTCGGTGCAGAGACAAAGTGTAGCTGGGCTTTCGAGGTATGCGCTTGTAGGACCATGCAAGAACGAGATACCGCAGTATGTGACACAGTTCAACGGAAAAGGTTATATTAATGTTGGCTACTCTCCTACCTTAAACCTGCCCCAAAGCATGACAAAGATCG
>JAJYTZ010000014.1 GCA_021792775.1 Microcaldota archaeon | reverse complement strand
TATAAATAACTATGAACAAACGGGGTTCAAATGTAAGTGAAATGCTTAATCGGGGTTGCTATGACCAAAACAAATCTATATCGGGGTTCTAAGCACTCTGAGTCGGGGTTGCGGGTTCAAATCCCGTCATGCCCGAACGAGTGCAAGACGAGTGACGGAGTTCGATTCTCCGCGGGCCCACTATTGTAATAACCATTTCCATGCCGGAATGGTCTTTATTCCATCAATTTTCATTTCTTGATCGTAGGTTATTAACACAGGGGCATTGCCAAATTTCTTTACCGCCTCAAACAGACCGCCAACCTCTCTCTTTTTATTTCCCTCGTTTATTGTGTGACATACCTGAATTGAATTTTCTTTTGTTATAAAATCGCATTCAAACCCGTTTAGGTAATGGTTTAACTGTGCTTCTTTCCGTCTCATCAATTCTATTGCAACTATATTCTCCAAAAGCTTCCCCATATCCTTTTCGGCGTTATAATAATTTATAAAGCCATGATCATAAAGATATTCCTTCTTTAAGTATGCCGACTCCTTTTTGAATGATTTTTGCCTCGCTTTTAGGAAAAAGCAAAAGTATATATCCTCTACAATCCTTGAATATTTTTGGATGGTGGAAGTACTGGACTTATAAGAAGAACTCTTTGCAAAATTATTGAATTTATTGATCGAATAATTGCCGCTGTATTGCTTTGCTAAGAATAGCATAAATAAGCGCATTAGCTCAGTATTGGTTATTTTATATCTCTCTATTATGTCCTGAAAAAGCATCGTTTTGAAATATTGGTCAATGAATTCTAGCTTATTCTCAAGAATTACCTCTGGAAATCCACTTAATGCAATATATTCGTTGAATGCTTTTTTAACCCTCATCTTGATTGGGCTAAACTCCCAATTCTTATCCAACTTTAGCCCTCTTGCATTTATAAATTCCTTGAATGAAAATGGCAAGACCTGAATTGGATAATCTCTTCCTCTCAGTGCAGTAGCAATCTCCTTGCTTAGCAGTTTTGAATTCGACCCAGAAATATACACCAAATAGCCTTCGTCATTGAGTCTCCTTACAAATCTTTCCCATCCAATTACATTTTGTATCTCGTCAAGAAAGAAGATTGGTTTCTTTTCTTCATAGAGTTCATTGTAAGCGGTTAGAATTAGACCCAGCTGACTTGCTTTTAGTTCTGCGAGCTTTTCATTTTCAAAGTTCAGATAAATAAACTCTGTGAGCTGCCTGCCTGACTTTATAAGCTGTTTCATTGATTGATAGAGGACAAACGTCTTACCTGCTCGTCTAGGCCCAATTATGGCTATGACTTTGTTCGCCTTTCTGAAATCTGGGAGAAGAATATCGCGAGTAATTATATCTGGCAGCTGCGATGAATGGAACCTCATTAGTAACTCTTTGATTATATTCTTCAGTTCAAAATCATCCATAATAACCATTATATCATCTGGCAGCACATTATTATATCTTTCTTTTAAACGAAAGATATATCGTTAAATTGTTCTTTAGAAAGAACAATATTATCATAGATAAATAATCAATATCTGAAACGCCGATAGCTTCACTTTCTTCTATGTTATTCGACTTTTTACCGATGTGTTTTATATCACTGTAATAACCTATTTTCGCGTTAGTTCTCCGATACTACCATCATATTTTTCTTTGTTACTGATAGATATTAAAATCCGAACATCTCTATATTTACTAAGTAACTAAATAAGTGAGTAAGATGAAGGGCAAATCTGTAAAGTTGATAACCATACCAAAATCAGATGTTGAGAGCTTAGAGACTACAATAGAAGCCCTCGAAAACGAATAGGTAATGGAGCACTTGGCAAAAAGCGACCAAGACATAGCGCATGGCAGAGTCAGGCCTACAAGGGATTTCTTGAAGGAACTTCAATAGCGCCTTCCAACCTCAAGCACAGTTACCGAACTAGAGATTGTCAGTCTTGAGCCTTAGTCAATCTGAATAATTGAAAGAAATGGTGTTATATTCCTCAGTACCATAGACACAAATGCCGTCCTCGTGCCATAAAACAAACTCTTTGATTCCTGTATCTAAAGACATTTTACTGCATATTGTACAATAAGGCTTTCCTGCCCTTGTAATTTTATTGTCTTTGTCAATACGCATAAAGTATAGTCTAGAATCTAGGATTTTATTCGGATTATTTCTTAATGCGTCCATAATTGCTCTTTGTTCGGCATGGACGCAACAGGTTTTGTCTGTGACTTTTTTGTTGTATGCGCCTTTTGAATTTGCACATCGTCTTTGTTCTTCTTTGTCCTTTGGAGGGGAATTTGATCCCTTTCCAATAATTACATTATCTTTCACAATAACAGTTCCGCATTTATGGCGATTACATGTAGAGTTTAAGGCCGCTTCGGCTGCTGCATTAAAATATGCTCTTGCATTTTCCTCTTCTCTTCCCGATAAGTATCGCATAATATCTATGCTATATAAAAGTTTTAAGTCTAATAAGTACATTCACCCGTATTCTGAGGGGAAGGAGAATCGGAATTAAACGTATAAAACATCAGGGTGGTCGTAGCACTTAGCGCATTTATGCTGCGTTTTGCGTAAATGTTCGCTTCTTTTTGTACTTATTGTTGTAGTTCTTGTAAAGCACGATCGTCTCTCCGAGAAGCAGGCCGGCGCTTGCCGCCAGCAGTATGTCTGCATAGAAGATTATTGTTGGATTTGCTGATAGGAACTCGATACTAATCCTTGCTACATATCCAATTATCCACAGCATTGTCACTTCTGTTGACCTTTTGTACATCACCTTTCCTTCTTTCTCGAAGATGTCAGACCTTTTTCCAAGGAAAAATCCAGCCACAAGTCCCAGAAGCATTAATACGAGTATCTCCGCTGCCTGAGCTGCTGACACACCGACCATAAGAAAAACGGTAAGCAGGAGGTATATGATTGGGGTTATTAGAATGCTGCGTAAAGTGTATTTTGTGCCTTTCCTTTGGCGTACTATGCGCCTTGCCAAAACGAAGATGATAAACAGCAGGACTATGAGCGCTCCGCTTGAACCCGTTACACCTAAACCCGTCTGGATTGTTTGCATGGCTGCACCGTTTGATTGGACCCGAAAAGTACGATAAACTCTTTTGAAACAAATATATAAAGGGAATGCTTTCGTCTCAGTTGCGATAATATGGCTGCATCATTAAAAGAGAGGGATATCGGAAATGCGAAGGCCGCACTTGGAAAGATAGTAGAGCGCGCATACTCTTTTCCAGGCTTTTTCTCTCCCGATACGAGAATGGGAAATGCTTTTGTTAGGGCAGGAGATAATATCCTTGTAACGCCTTCCGGTAACAAACTCAGTGTGGTAGACGGAAAGTGTTCTATAGTTGATATAAGGACAGGAAATTTGGTAAACGGCATAAAACAGAGCAGCGAGTACAAGATGTACCTCGAGATACTGAAAGCAGTACCGGATACAACTGCCGGTATACATCTTCATGGATGTTATTCAATGCCGCTGATTAGGACGCAGGGAGAGGGCGCCTTGGACGCTGGCGCATTTGCCGAGGCTAAGTATTATTTTATCTCTGAAAAGGATCCGAAGTTTGTATCTGTTCGTGGAAAATCAGGCAGTATAGAGCTTGCAAGGTCAGTCGCAAGAGAATTCTCAAAAAATGCGGATGTTGTTTTCATATTCGGAGAGGAGGGGGAATATCACGGGAGTGTTGCTATAAGTAGCAATAAGGAATCTTTTATCGCAGGTATGGAATCTCTGTGGAAACTGTTGGATGTGGAGTATATGGCTAAGGTGGAGATTATAAGTGCACTTTGCGGGCACATGAATATCTCCGATAAAAAAGGAACAGGAAAGAGGTAGTTAGTTATTTATATTTCTGTGCTGATATGATATTATGGAAAAGGCATCGCTCGCAGCCGCAGTGGCATTGAGCGTAGGGCTGTCTCTTTATCCGCAGCAAAGCAATGCTACATCTCCTCTTCTGCGTGGCACAGAAACAACAGATAATGTCTCTAGCATAAAATCCCCAAACCAGAGGGATATGATAAAAGAACTGCTCAGAGGGCATAGGAAAGAAAGCGTTCCAGTCGGCAGCGTAGTGTCTGGAAAGAAACTTGGAGGGATGTACGTTGTAGTATCGGAGAAGCTACCCGAGCGGCTTTATCTGGTATATTATAATCATGTTGTTTTTGAAACATTGGTCAACACTGGGATACCGCAATCGCCTACCACAGATGGTGTCTTTCATATATACAAAAAAGAGAGGTCGATGACAATGAGCGGATACAATCCTGCCACAGGGATGTGGTACAACGACCCAAGAGTAAAGTATGTGAATTTCTTCCATTACGGAGATGCGATACACGCCTTTCCGAGAAAGGGGTATGGATGGCCCCAAAGCCTCGGCTGCGTTGAGCTAAAACTTTCTGCGGCAAAGCGCCTGTACCCTGAACTTAAAGATGGAACTCCTGTAGCAGTACAGTACAATAGGCCCAGGATGATTCTTGCGCCTTAGAGGGCCTCTCTTTCCATTAAGGCATCTATTTTTATACTTTTGTTGGCATTGTATTTTGGCAATGGGATGGCGGTATCTAAGAAAAAGGACGATCTTGATTTTAAGGCGCCGAGCAGCAGCAAGATAGCAAAGGTCGCAGCAGGCAGCATAATCGGCTCTATTATAGAACAATATGACTTTCTTGTGACCGGCATAGTCGCAGCCACAGTCTGGGGCACGGTCTTCTTCCGTACATCCCTTCTTGCAGGAATTGCAGCTGCGCTCGCTATTTACGGATTAGGCATTATAATAAGGCCTGTCGGTGCATACATTTTTGGGCATATAGCTGACAGGCATGGGAGGAAGAATGCACTTGTCTACGCCCTCATACTTATGGGAATCGCTACTCTGCTTATGGCAATAACCCCTGGCTATGCCGCTATAGGGGCGGTTGCGGCAGTATTCCTCCTTGTGTTTAGGCTTCTGCAAGGCATAAGTTTCGGAGCTGAGTTCGGCACCGCATCTACATGGGTAGTTGAATACGCAGCCAAATCGAAGCATAGGGCTTTCTGGGGAGCATGGACAGGATTCGCTATCCCATTCGGATTGCTTCTTGGATTCGGATCTGTTCTTGCCATAACAAGTTCCATGTCTCACGCTGCATTCCTATCTTATGGATGGAGGCTCCTCTTCGTTCTCGGATTCTTTGTTGCAGTCGTTGGCGTGATAATAAGGATGAAACTTTCAGACAGCCTTCTCTTTGACAATTACAGGAAGAAGAGAAAGGTGCTTGATTATCCAGCAAGCAGGGTATGGAAGGAGATGCCTGGAAGGATACTTGGGACATCTCTTGTGAACGCCATGTTCGGAGGCAC
Organism: Microcaldota archaeon; assembly: GCA_021792775.1. Classification (GTDB taxonomy): domain Archaea; phylum Micrarchaeota; class Micrarchaeia; order Micrarchaeales; family Micrarchaeaceae; genus JAJYXL01. The sequence goes on along the minus strand of JAJYTZ010000014.1, from coordinate 19,866 downwards.
GTTCTTCTTAGCATTCGTCTTTGGTACAAGCTATATGATTGCTGTAGGATTCAGCTCGATTGCTGCAGAGACCATAGGCCTTATCGCAGCTGCAGGAATGTTCGTGTTCATGCTGATTTCATCCATACTTGCGGATAAGTTCGGAAGAAAGCCGGTACTCCTTATCTCCGCGATAGTGCTCATAATCTTTATCATACCATACTTCGCACTTATAAACACGGGCAACTTCTGGCTTGCCACGCTTGCAGACCTGATAGGATTCGGGTTTGTATTCGGATTCGGTTATGGAGCCATACCTGTATTCTACACAGAGAACTTCCCGACAAAGTACAGAGCATCTGGCGCTAGTGCAGGCTATCAGATATCCCAGGTTTATGGAGGAGGATTATTACCCATAATAGCAGGCATGATACTTGTTACGGTAGGCATACATGCCGCCTACCTTTACATAGGAGTCATAGTCATGGTTTATGCTGTGCTCGCTATAGCGGCGATATTGTACTTCAAAGAAACAAAGAACGTGGACTTGGTCAAGTACGAGAAATAGGACTGCTTGTCTTATAGGCAGTATTGCCGCATGGGAAAAACCTGCAAAGGAGGCTTCTATCTCGCCTCGTAGAAGTCTTTGACCCTTATCGTATCCTCAAGATATGGAGTTGATGACTCGTCTATCAGTGTTGTATCGAGAGCAGCTATACTGTGCACCTCTCTAGGCATCACTGTCCTGCTGTCCCCTTGATTCAGAATCTCGTATCTCCCATCTTCTAGGTCAAGCTTTACTTTCCCATAGACAATGTGCAGCGTCTCCATCTTTTTTGCGTGATAGTGCATGCTCGTTCTGTAGTTCTTCTTTATAAATAGTTTTTTCTGAAGGTAGTGAGATGTGTTCGCAACGAGCAGCTCGTATCCCCAAGGTTTGTCAGTCCTCGTTCTGTATAGTTTCTGTACCTCCTCAAGGTCCTTTATGCTGTCTATTGACTTCCATAAGAACTCCTTTATGTTATCTTCCCTGTACACTCCCAATTTTGAAACGGCTGCTATCCTTGGGAAGATATCGTATTCTATGCTGTTCTGGCTCTGTTCTAAACCTTTCGCGTAATCGGCAAGCTCCGTTAATTCCTTTACATAGTATATGCCCCCGTTTATCAAGTAAGGCAGTATTGGTTTCTCTAAGAATCTCGATACCTTATCGCCGCTGACATCCAGTATTCCATATTGACTTATCATAGGTATTCCTAATATCGTTACACGATTGTTATCCTTCTTTATTATCTCGGCAATCGGAATATCTGTTACTATGTCTCCGTTCATTATTACCGCAGGACCATTCAATCCCATCTCTGATATCGCATCGCTTATTGCGCCCCAAGTTCCCCTTTGTCCCAGCTTGTCGACCGCATAGCTTATATTTATATTATTCTGCAAATTCCCGTATCTTTCGATTATTTTTTCAGATTTGTGGCCTACAAGTATGACAACTCTCGATATTCCTGCATTCTTAAGATCCATGAGCTGTTTGTCCATTATTGTGTAATTTGGTTTAAGCTCTACCAGCGGTTTGGGAATTTCGGCGGTCAACGGCATCAGCCTTTTTCCGCTTCCGCCTGCAAGTATTATACCTGTTATCTCCGAGTTCTCCTTCTGCACTGGGGATTCTATCTTGATTCTGTCTAGTTGCTCCATTTACACACGGATTCCTTTTAATAGTTATATTTATATATTTATCTTTAAAATATGAAAAAGTAATACTTGATTGCATGAAAGAGAGGATTTCAATAACACTGGACTCCAGGATCCTTGAAGGGATAGACAAAAGCATAGACGGAATCACGATAAGGAATAGGTCTCATGCCATAGAAAAGGCGTTGGGCGCATCCCTGTCTCTGAATGCGTCGAAACATGCGATACTTCTGGCAGGGGGCAGGAAGATATACTTGTCTGGAAAGAAGGTATCAAAATGTATGACGATTATAAATGGAATGCCGATAATACAACACACAATAAATGAGCTTATGAGAAATGAAGTGCGCAACATAACGATAGCTCTCAATTCAGAATCTAAGGATATTGAAAATTACTTCGGAAATGGGATAAAAATAGGGGCAAAGATAGATTATGCATATGAGCAGAATGAGCTTGGGACGTTCGGGGCGGTCTACAACGCATTCAAGCAAAACAGGAAAACTGAGCCTTTCTTTGTGCTGAATGCTGACCAGGTATTCAAGATGGATATGGAGAAGATGTACTTGCAGCACACTCAGGCAGGGGCGGTTGCTACAATAGCTCTTCTGGCAGCTGGCTCATCGATAAAAAGGACTGGCGTAACCAAGATGGAAGGTATCAGAATCCTTGAATTCGTTGAGAAAGGCGGAGGGACTGGGCTGATAAGCACTGGTTGTTATCTGTTTAGTCCGAAGGTAATCGATTACTTTAGGCTCTCTATGTCATCTATAGAGAGAGATCTCTTTCCGAGGCTTCTAAGTGACTACACTCTCTGTGGTTTTATCTATCCCGGACCATGGTACTCTCTGGACAACGATAATCTGGAAAAGAGCATAAATGTCATCTCTGAAATGTTAGGGTAGATAGATTGGAGTGAAGTGCACCAATTCAATATATCACCGCTTTGCACGTCGCGTTTTTCTTGGCATACACGATGCCGAAGAACTGTAGCACCCTCCCTGCAAGGCAGTATCCCTTAGAATAGGCATTCTCAAGATTGGTCATCTCTGTCGAGTTCATGATGTATACATAAGATATGCTGCTGACATCCAGAGTACCGTTCACCGATGTGTATCTTACTCCTTTTCCTATATTCATCGTGTGTGATGTGAGGTTTATGTATGATAGGTAACAGTAGCTACCGTGCGCTAAATTGCTAACTACTGTATTGATTGAGGAATAGTTTGCAGTATTATATGCCGGAAGCATTATGCAGTCTGTTGCCACGGAAGGCTGTGATACTGTGGTTTGCGGCACAGTATTCGTTGTTGTAGGCAACGGGCTGATATTCGATCCATTGTGCATAAGGGCTAGCGCGCCGTATGCGAGCACCGCGGCTGCGATCACCGCTATGATTATGTATCTTGCCGCATACTTCATAGTGCTGTAGTCGTGCTCTCTTATCCTGAAATATTTTGTCCTCTTGAAGTGGGCATTCTTCTCTTCTACAACCCTGCCTGCATCAGTCAGCTCTTTGAGATGCTGGCTTACAGTTGCTTTTGAGAGGCCTAATTCCCTGCTTAATTCTGATACTGTTCTCTTTTTCGTTGTGAGTCTTTGTAAAATATCGTTCTTGGTTTCAAACGCCTTGCCCATAGAATCAATATTTATACACATGAAACGTATTTATAGGCTGGAGAGACTGTTAGGTTTGTTCGTTATGTTTTACTTGTGATATTTGCATCTTTTACCGGAGTCTCGAACTCTTTTAGGCTAATCATTATGCGCGCTGCATACAAAGTCAGGAATCCTGCCATAAGAAATGCAAACCAGTAGCTTACAAAGAATGAGAGGTACCCAGCAAGGAGGGCGCCGCATATGGATCCTAATCCGACTAGGCTGCTATAAAGTCCGAGTTTTCTTCCACGTTTCTCCTTGCCTATTGCCTCGAACAGTAAGACATTGCTCACTGTGTAGAATATCGAATAGGCTATTCCCGCGCCTATCGCATATAAGATTATGTTGCCGATGACTCCTATTCTCTGCCCGAAAAACACGAAAATCATGCTTATCATAAAGTATGTGATGCTTCTGACCACAAGAGAACCTGCTGCTACCTCTTTCCTGTTCCTGTTGGACATGACCTTTGGAAATAGCTGGAAGAACAGAGTCTGCATTACTACTCCGGCAAATATTATCCCGAAGATTGAGTAAGTAGATAGGCCTGCCTCCTTAAGACCTGCTGGATACGCTGTATTGAAGAGAGCGGATCCGATGTAGAAAACCAGTATTCCAAAATATAAGACGTCGAGATAGTTGCGCTTGAGATTTTTGGGGTTGATGCTCTTGACAAAACCTTTCGCCATGTTTAGCGGTGGCAGTCTAAGAAAGAACAACGGCTTTGATAAAAGCCTGCTTACAAAAGCAATAGGATAAGAGATTAGCGACCTTCTTACCTTCTCTGCCTTTTCTTCGTTTATGAATACTGTAAGTATTATGGCAACGGCACAGAACGGTACGAGGAAGAGTATGAGCTCTGTTATCGGTAAAAAACCCGTGACAAAAAATGCGAAAAGAAGGCCTATGGTCACGCCGAGGCTGGAGAGCATCTGCAGCTTTGAGAACCCTTTCTCCCATAAATTCTCTGGGTTATTGTCCATTACGAGAAGGTTTATCGGGGTGGCGTTGGCAGCTACCATGAAGGACATCAACCCATATATCAGTATAGCGGCTATAACGGATCTGAAAAAGAACAGCATCGTCAGCGAAAGCAAAAGTCCGCAGAACGATACAAGTATAAGGCTGCGCCGCTTGTTGTATTTGTCTATTGCATAGCCCCATAGTATAGATGCTGGAATGGATACTGCGTACCCGAGGGTTATGGCGTATGACGCGTCGATGACCGTGCCGTGCAGGTCTAGTATGTATAAGATTATTAAGGTAGAGATGGGGCCATATGCTATCTGATAAGGAAAAATAGAATACATCCATCTGTTGCTGCCATTTTTTTCCAAATAGAACACCGAGACATCTGGTAGCCAATAGTTATTTGGAGTACTGCTTAAAGAACAATATGTTTGATATATCCATTACCAAAAAACATTTATAGTTTTGATACGAAGCGTTGTCCATGGACAAGTATTTTGCGATTATAGGTGTAATACTCATTCTGCTTATTGCGATGCTGACGGTCATGTTTCTAGCGACAACGTTCTTTGGGGTTATCCCTGCGAACATTTCACTTCTCCTAAAAGCTGTGATTGTAGGTATACTGGTATATGCGCTGGTCAGAATCGCTAGCGCGATAATAGAGAGGCATATGCTCAGATACACCACGAAAGGGAGATCAAAACCGATAATCTTCTTGGTGAATCTTATAGGTTACTTTATACTCGCGCTCGCAGTGGCGGCCGCTCTCGGAATAAACGACTCGTCCGTGCTACTCAGCGGAACCCTGATAAGCCTTGTTTTAGGGCTAGCCGCCCAGACTGTCCTAGCCAACACTTTCGGCGGACTCTTCCTCATATTTGCCAAACCGTTCAAGGTCGGAGAGCGTGTAGTCATAAGCACATGGCAATATGGGATGTTAATAGCCGCATATGCCCCAAAATATCTTTCGAGGGACGAAATCCGACCCTCGTATTCTGGGAAGATTGTAGATATAAGTCTGAACTATACCGTCATAGAGGAAGATAGCGGGGCAATAACCAGAATACCGAATGGCATAATAGTGCAAGCCGCTATAACAAATGTGAACGATTACATATCGACAAAGATAAGGTATGAGATTCCGAAGAGCATAAGCTTCAGGACGCTCTCTAAGAGGATTGAGAACGCTGTATCTGGATTAGATGGTTTGTCAGGCCGGCCTACCATCTCTATAGATGAAGCTACAATGAATACGTATATGATAATAATCACAGCAAGCGTGCTATCAACTTCTGAACGTGAAATAAGGAGCAGGATGCTGGAATCGGTAATGGGAATAACCGAACCTATGAGAAAGAGCAAAAACAAAAGGACAATGCGATAGGGTTAGATGGGATTATACGGATAAGGGGTGCCATTCCTTACAATATATGGTTTGAGTTCTGTGCTGCCGCGCAGCAATCTATGAACTCCATCTAGGACATAATCCAGGTCGTCATATATTTCTGTGCTGTTGGGCCCGATGCGCATCGATATCTCAGAAGCCTTGGCAAGCTTGAAGTCGTATGCTTTTATTCCGTGTGGTTTCAGCATTATCTCATCGTATCGTATATCGAACCTTCTGAGCAGTTTTTTGGTTGGACCTAATATGTCTTCATGCCTTCCGCTGACTATCACTATGTGAGTACCAGAGGTTCTTGCTTCGTTTAGCTTCTGTATGACCTCTGGATTTGGATGTGTCTCGTCCGCAAATTTTGAGTAGGACAGATGTATGAGCCTGTCTTTCTCATCGCGGCTGAGTTTTTTATAATTCGTATCGCTCAGTTCATCCTCGAAGAGAGTTTTCCAGGCATGCGCCAAACTGCCATAACTATGTACTAGGGTTTGGTCAACATCGAATATTGAGAGTCTTCTCCTCTTTGTCTCTTCCGGCATGCTTAATTATCGATCTTTTGATATATAATTATTAGCTGCGATGCAGGGAACCGCCCGCATGAACTTGCAACTACATTTATATGGATTTCTTGATATAATCCGTTATGGGATCTACTAGAGAGCATGGTTTTGAAAAGGGCTTCTCTCTCATGAGAATGGACAAACACGTCGACCCCTAAGGCAACTTCTACCTATACGCTTGCGGCTCTTGGCTAAAGAATCATGAGATACCGAGTGACAAATCCTCCATTGGGACATTCTATAAACTCCATGATAAAACACAGGTATTACTCAGAAAGATTGCTGAGGACAGTAACACTCAGAAAGGTGTCAATCGGAGGGTCGTCAATGATATGTATTCCTCGTTCATGGATTACAGAACACGCAACAAGTTGGGTTTTGAGCCTGTGAAGGGCATGCTCAGCGAAATAGATACGATAAACAGCAAAAAGGAATTAGTCAAGCATTTGGGAATTGCGAGATTGCATGGAATCGAAACTTTTTTCGGATTGGATGTTGAGGAGGATGCGAAGGACAGCTCTGTCTATGCGCTTTGCGCGTGGCAAGGAGGAATCGGCTTGCCAGACCGCGATTATTATCTTGCCAAAGAGTTTGCCGGGATAAGAGATAAATATATCAAGTATATCTGCGGCATGTTCGACCTTTATGGACATCTAGACGGAAAATCTGCCGATTTTGCAACTGCAGTATTTACTCTTGAGAAAGAATTGGCTCACGCTTCAAAGCCGAACTCCGAGCTAACCGATCCTGTTAAGAATTATAACCTGATGAAGTCCTCCGAACTTGAGAGAAGGTACCGAAATATAGGCTTTGGTAAACTGTGCGCCAACATCGGCGCAAAGCATGTGGATAGCATAGTGATTGGCCAACCCGAGTTCTTCGATTGCGTAGATAAGCTGATTGCACAAAGCAGTTTATCTGAGATCAAGGCCTACCTGCAATGGTGCATACTAAATGGATTCTCCGGCTCTCTTGGCAAGGATCCTGATGACAGAAGGTTTGACTTCTACGGAAAGAGCGTTATCGGCAACAAAAAGATGAAACCAAAGTGGAAAAGGGCGGTAGGATTTGTCCAATCTGCTGCAGGAGAAGCGCTAGGCGAGATTTATGCTGCCAATTACCTTTCCAAAAGAGATATAGAGAAAGCAAAGCTTCTTGTTGAGGATATAAGACATTCGTTAATGGACAGGATCAAAGCATTGGATTGGATGGGAGATAAGACAAAATCCAGAGCCATAGAGAAGTTAGAGGCTATGAGAGCATACGTCGGACGGCCCAAAAGATTTAGGGAGTATGCTCGGCTGGAGACTGATAGTAAAACGCTAGCGGACAATTTGATAAACGTTTGCAGGTTCGAGCTCGATAGAGATGTAGGCCGCATAGGAAAGAAGGTCGACAGAGAGGAATGGAAGATGGACGTGTATGAGGTAAATGCAATATACGACCCTTCAAACAACAGTATAACAATACCCGCCGGGATACTCAAACCTCCATTCTTTGATGCGAACGCCGACGATGCAGTGAATTATGCGGGTATAGGCAGCATAATAGGCCATGAGATAACCCATGGCTTCGACAGCTCTGGCAGCAAGTTCGACAAAGAAGGAAACATGGTTGAGTGGTGGAGCAAAAGGGATAGGAAAATGTTTGAGATGAGATGCAAGGAGATAGAAAGAGTTTATGGCTCGATGTATGTGCTTCCCGGACTCAAATTGAACGGAAAGCTCACGGAGACTGAGAATATTGCTGATCTCGGAGGAATAAGGATAGCTTACGATGCCCTGCAAAGAAGCATCAGAAGGAACGGCGGCAATAGAATCATAGACGGATTCACGCAGGAGCAGATATTCTTCATATCGTATGCGCAGCTATGGAGAGGAAAGAACCGTGAGGGCCTAAAAAGGATGTACGCGCTGGCTGACACCCACTCCCCTCAAGAAATAAGAGGGCTCATACCGGTAGTCACGCATCCCTCTTTCAGAAACGCTTTTGCGGGATTGAGCAGGATTGGTACGATAAAACAACCCCACAAAGAGATAAGCATCTGGTAGTCAGAAGACATTACAGCATAAAGTCGTTTGCTGTTGGGGGTTCTGGAGGAACTCCTTTCCGTTCTCTTACTTCGCGCACCACCTTCTGTTGAAGTTCTGGAGGCATCTTCTCGTAACCTGCGTATTCCTGATTCCATATCGCCCTTCCCTGCGTGAGCCCTCTTATGTCATTAGAGAATCCTTTCAGGGTCTCCGCGACCGGCAGCTTCGCCTTTATCGTTATCTCCTCTCTGTCTTGCAGCACCTCTAGTACCTGTCCTCTCTTTCCCTGCAGCAGCGTTATTATAGGGGACATGTAGTCCTGGGGTATCTGTATCGTGAATATCTGTTTCGGTTCCTGCAGCGTTACCCCTGCGATTAGCATGCCTGCGTATATCGCGTTCCTTATCGCAGGTATTATCTGCGCTGGTCCCCTGTGCACAGGGTCTTCGTGTATGCTTGCATCCACTATCGATACAAGCAATCCTGCCACTTTCTCCCTTGCGAGCGGACCATCCTTCACTGCCGACTCAAATCCGTTGATGAGAAGCTCCATGACCTCGTTCATATACTGTACGCCGTGCGTCATGTCCGCGAGTATTGACTTGTTGGATATGTATACGGTGTTCTTCGCTATCTGTCTGTCAAGCCCGAATTTTATGAGAGACTCTACTGCCGCTACCCCTTTCGGCTTTCCCTCTTTTATATCTCCGTCATCTATCGCATTCTGTAGTTGTTCGCTCAGCGGCTCTACGGTTATATAAAACTTTGTATGCCTGTTTGGCGTCTTTCCCTCTATTGGGCCTGCTTTCCCGTTTATCATCTCCCTGTATATTATGATTGGTGGGCTCGTGATTATAGGAACCTTGAAGTTATCCTTTATCTTTGTCTCGATTGTCTCAAGCTGAAGTTCGCCCATCCCGCTTACTAGATGCTCGCCTGTTTCCTGGTTTATCTCTGCTACTATCGTAGGATCGCTCTTTGTCAGCTCTCGGAGCGCATTTATGAGTTTGGCGGTATCCCTGCTGTCCTTGGCCTCTATCGCCTTTGTCACTACCGGCTTCGAGTGGTGCGTTATCTGGTCGAATTGCTCTATGACGTTCTCGCTTAGCGTGTCCCCTACATTTGCTTCCTTCATGCCTACCAGCGCGACTATGTTGCCCGCAGGCACCTTATCGACATTTACCCTGTCAGGACCCATGTATATGCCTATCTGCTGCACCTTCGTGGTAAATTGGCTTCCCGATATATGCAATTCCTTCCCCTTTTCGACAGTTCCCGAGAAGACGCGCGCGACCGGTATCGCGCCGCTATGCTGATCGTTCATTATGTTGAAGACGATCATGTTAGCCTTTGCATTTATGTCGCATTCCAGCATCGCCTTTGCGTCCTCGCTCTCAAGATCTCCATGCCAGATCTGCGGTATTCTATACCTTTGCGCTATATTTGGCGGGGGAAGGTGCTCTATCATCATTATGAGTATGCATTCGTCTATGGGTGCGATTTTCTGCAGGCCTTCTTCATCTTCTTTCTCTGTGAGGTCGAAGATGTGCTTAAATGTTGTGTTATACTTTTCCATGATGGGCTTGGATATCGCCCATCGCTTGACTGCCGAGCCGAACGCTACACTACCGTCGTCTACGCTCATCTTCCATTTGTCCACAAACTCTTCAGGGGCATACTTCTCGATGAGCCCATTTATCTCGTTTACCAGTTTGAAGAGTCGCTCGAAGGTCTGCTCCTTTGTGAGTTTTAACTCGTTGAGAAGACGGTCCACTTTGTTCACAAAAAGGACTGGCTTAGCCTTTTCCCTCATCGCCTGCCTGAGCACTGTTTCTGTCTGCGGCATTATGCCCTCTACGGCGTCCACGACAAGAACCACTCCGTCTACCGCCCTCATCGACCTTGTGACATGCCCCCCAAAATCGACGTGGCCCGGAGTGTCTATCAGGTTTATTATGTATTGGCTGTCCCTGTAATCGAAGCCGAGCGATATGTTAGCAGACTTTATCGTCATGCGACGTTCCTTCTCTATCGCCTCGTAGTTCGTGTATAGGATATCCCCCGCTATCGATGGCGATATGAGGCCAGCCCTCGCGAGCAGAGAGTCTGTGAGTGCTGTCTTTCCGTGGTGTACATGAGCTATTATCGCAACGTCGCGTATGCTTGCGCTGTTGCTCATTAGCTTAGTTATTTCCTCTACAACGTACTCCTTTCTAACCATAAGAACCATCAGTTGTCTTATCTTGCGCTCTTGGCCATCCTGTCCTTATCATTCTTGATGCGGATTGCGTAGCTGTTCACATCGTTCCTTCCCGCCATTATCAGCTCGTCCGCAAGCGCCTCTGCAATCCTCTTTCTCTTGTTGAAGGCTCCGATTATCGAAGCAAGTGCAACGTTCTTCAGGGCTATGTCAAGCCTTCTGCTCGCACTCATGTCCACAGAGATTGTGGAGGTGGTGCCTCCCTGTCTAATTCTGGTTGTGTCCTCTATAGGCGCGCTGTTCTCCAGTGCGGACACCAGCACCTGAATCGGGCTTGAATTTGTCTTCTTCTCAACTATCGCGAACGCTTCGTTGACTATGTGTATCGTCTTGAGCTTCTTCCCCTGAAGTCTCCCCTTAGTCCTTATCACATGACCACCGACCTTCTTGCCTGTGCCTCCCCTCATCAATGAATTCACGAGCCTCTCAACGATGTTAAGCTCTGCCTTTGAGAACATCTTCTTGCTGTTGTTTCTGAATGTGGTTGGTTGGACTAGCGGCTTTAGGTTTATGTAGCCTTTCAGGCTTGGATCCTTAATCTCTATGTCAGAATAGCTGTACTTTCCGAAAAGCAGTTGGTTGTTGAACTCTGTGTAAGTTTTGACTGGTTTCGGCACTGGTACTGGCGACCTCCTTTTCCTTGTTGTCTGCTGCTTTTCCTGCATAATACTCATCTCTTCGGCTTCTCTCTCTTTCCCTCTAGTATCTTCCTAAGATTTGTGCCGTTGACCTCGACCACTTTGTACCTCATACCAGGTATATGACCCATCTGCCCTCTTTGCGAGCCTCCCAGTCCCTCTATTGTGACTTCGTCGTGCTCGGCAATCTGCTCTATCCCGTGATTACCCGGAACAAAAGCGCCCACCACTTTTGAATTTTTTACGAGCTGCACTCTGACACACTTTATCTGTCCTGAACTTGGTTGCTTCTGCTCTACGGCGAATGTCTTGAGGACTATGCCCTTTGCGCGTGGCACACACCCCACTGGATCATACTTTTCCTTCAGCTTGAAATAGTCCCTTTTGAATGATTTCTTAAGAAGGCGCTGATGTTTCCTCTGTCTTACAAGCTTTCGGGCAGCAAATTCACCATTTGGCATAAGATTACCTTTTTCAATATTTTTCTTCCAGTATCTTTGAGTGTCCTGGATCGAGGACTGCGATTGTGGAAACAGAGTACGGCTTCCCGCATACAGTTCCCAAAGCCATGGAGTCGGCATCATAAACGATTATTGGAATCTCGGAGATTCCTGCAAGGTGCTTGATGTCCTCGAGCGATGATTGATCCAATCTTGAGGACACGACAACTAGCTTGGCAGAACTAGACATGATGGCACGGGTAACCTCGCGCATGCCTACCGCTGTCTTCCCGCTGTCCACAGCGAGCCTTATGTCATTGACAAGATTTGCCATTCAGATCACACTTTTGCTGCTTGCACAGCAGCACACCACGCGCTTCTTGGCGTGTATTACTATCTCGTAAGGTACGGAGGTAAAAGTATAAAACACATTCATTATTTTGCAGAAGGGTTTATATAGATTTCTAAGCGGAGGACGAAGCTCAGCCGACAAATTTTTGGCCGCAGCCGGCATTATTGCTTACTCCGCTGAGCGCAAGTTTCACATAACCTATATATGGTATGGAGAATATCACCTTTCCCTCTATCTGGGAGGAATTAGGCGGAGCGTTGAGGTACTGTATGTCAAGGCCTGGGTTGTTGTCCCCTTTTGTGAGCACGTAATATGTGCCGTTCGCGTCGAGTATCGCGTATGCCCTGTGCACGACATATGTGTCGCCGTCCTTATAGAAACTATCATTCTTTATTGTCCTGTACACTATTATGCTGTTGTTGAGGTTTGGATATATTGTCTGGTTCGCAATGGTTATTGAGGTAAGCGCGGCCTCTGATGCGGTAGTGCCATTGCTGTACCTTATTCTGGCTGTCCCGCAATTGAAGCGGACCAGGCCTAATTGCTCTGGATTTAGGTAGGAGCGGCCGGTTTTAATATTGTATGTGTAAAGACCGACAGAATACCCTGGAAGCATATATTGCGATACCACGCTCGGGTTTGACGGATTGAATGCGACGCATTCATACGCGTTTGATGTGAGGTTCTTTATGAATGTTGATGCCCTTGACGAGTTGACTCTGACCAAAGGAGCTGTGATGCCTGTTATAGGGACGCTCTTGACGAATATAACATCGCCGACGTGCAAAGTTGGAAGCATAGAACAGCTCGGTACTACGTCAACAGGGGATGTGTTGCCAAGTGCGATTATAAGGGCCAGCCAGACGAGCCCTATTATTATGACAACAGCCCCAAGCTCAGCTATGGCGCGTTTCCCTGAGCCGCTTCTGAGCATGTTTATTATCTCGATAAAAATTATGATTATGAACAATATCAGAAGTATCGGACCGGTGAACCTTACAAATATGTAAAGGCCGGCAAGCAGAAAAAGAAGCAGGTATAGCGGCCAGACAGGAATCTGGGGTTTGCGGCCCAGACCAGACTGCTCCAATCCCTTTTGACGCTCTGCGGTGCCACTTGCCTTCTTGTTTATGCTGCTTCTTTTATTTTTCCCTATCATCAAATCAGATATGCTCTATCGCTTTCTCCATTATGTTCATGCCGACGACCTTCGAGCCTTCCTGGCTTTTTGCGACTCCTATTATCGTATCTGCTCCAGATATCATTATATCATTGTGGCTCACCACTATGAACTGCGACATCTCTGACATGCTCTTGAGCAGCATTGACAATTTCTTCGAGTTCTGCTTGTCCAGAGATGCATCTATCTCGTCAAATATATAGAAGGACATCGTGTTTCTCATGAGTATGGAAAGCACAAGTATGATTATTAGAAGGGAGCGCTCGCCGCCTGATTTCCTCTCCATCCGCTCCTTGTTCTTTCCGTCTGACACTTCTATGGTAAGATAAGACTCGAATGGAGAAGTAGGGTCGCTCAGGACAAGGTATGCTGTTCCGGGCTCATCCAGCTTTGAATAAAGGTTGCGGAAGTTCTTGTCGATAGAGCTGAAGGTCTCGGTAAACACCGATAGTTTTCTTGATTCTATCTCGGATATCATCCGCAGCACAGACTCCTTCTCGCTTTCAAGGGTGGATATCTTAGACTCGGCCTCTTCCACCTCTACACCTTTCTCTTTGTACAGCTGCGGTGCCATCATGTTTACGTTTCCGAAGGATTCTATCTCACGCTTCTGGTCTGCAAGCAGATTCTCCAGATTATGTATATCACCATCAGCCTTCTTTGTTTCTTTGTATTCGAAAAGTTCTGCTTTTATGTCTGCAAGTCTCGTGCTGAGCTGCGAGCCGTATACTTTAAGCTCTGTAAGTTCGCGGATATGATCGTCTGCCTTCGCAAGCGTGCGGCCTTTCCCGAGAGCAGCATCGTTTATCTTGCTGTCTATCTTTGACAGCTCGGCGTATCTCTTTGCTGACTCTGAATCGAAGCCCTTTATCTTGCTCTCTATCAATGAACGCCGTGATTCGAACTTCTTCCTTGATTCTAACATTTCCGTGATGTCTGATGACAGTCTCGATATCTCTGAATCCGACGATTTTATCTCTTTGGAGAGGCGCGACTCGCTTCCTTTCAGCATCTCCAGCTCTTTTGAGGCGGAGGCCTTTTCGAGCCTGCATCGCTCAAGCATGTCCCTGATTCTGACTGGATCCTCGCCCACGGTTCTCTTTTCTGACGGCGCGGATTTTCCTGCGATCACTGAGTAGAGAGAGGCGTTCTCGGCTTCCAGTACGGTGCACTTGCCTGTAAGTACATCACGCTCCTCTATCTTCGCGCGGAGCGCACCGATAAGCGAGTCGTTTGTGGAGCTGATCGAGGCGAGCCGCTTTTTTAGAGATTCGGCGCTCTTTTTCGATTCTGAGAGCATCTCTTTGGCGTTCTTTCCTGTGTACTGGGCTTCTATCATCTCGCGCTCTGCCTTGGACAGCTCTAACCTTCCCTTTTCCATTCTCTCTCTGAGCTTCTTTTCCGTGGCAGCAAACTTTTCCACATCGGCATTCAACCTTTCCAGTTCCGAGTAGAGATGACCTATCGGAGCGTATACCTTTATTCGGCCTCCGCTCACCACCCCTGACTGTTCAACCAGTTCACCTGTAAGGGTCACATATCTTGAATTGCCTATGCCGCCGCGCTTCGCATCTTCTATCGTATCCACTATGTTCGTGTTCGCAAAGACGAAGTTTATCGCCCTCTCCACCTGTTTGTCGAAAGATACAACGCTGAGCAGCGGCGTACCGTATCCTTTTTCCGTTCTTGGTGCGCGTATCTCAGAAATAGGTATAAAGGAGGCGCGCCCGAGTCCTTTCTTCTTCAGTAGCGATATCGCCTTGGACGCTGTCTCTATCGTGTCAGTCACTATGTAGTTAAGCCTGGTGCCGCATGCCGCACTGACAGCCTGTGCATATTGCTCTTCATAGCTGCATAATTCATACACCCTCCCTATCACTCCGCTGAATTCGGACTTGAGCATTTGCGTGACCTTCTCCAGGTCTCCCCCTCTTACCGCAATCGCTTCCCTTATCTCTATTATCTTCCTTTCTATATGCGACTTCTCTGAAGAGAGCTTATCCATCTCGCCAGAAACTTCTGAGAGCACAGCCTTTGCCTTTTCCACAGCGAGCGTTCTCTCTTCAAGAGCGGCCGCTTTGTAGGATGAGGAAGCATTTTCAATCGCTTTGGAGGCGGCTGCCAGCTCCTTATTTAGGTATAACCTTTCCTGCTCTATGCCTGAGATCTTCAGTCTGTGTTCCTCTATCTCTGCGGATAATTTTGCTAATTTATCCCTCAATGCGTTTGACTCCTTGTTGTTCTTCTCGTACCTTTTTGTTATGTCGGTGTTCTCCTGCGCACTTTCCGCCTCAGCAGCGGCGAGCCGCTTCTCAAGAGCAGATATATCCCCAGTTGCTCCATCTAGAATGGCGCTTTTTTCATTGACTTTTGACAAAGTGGTAGACAGTTCCATTTTCAAGCCCTCAAGCTGCGATGAGGTTTTTGCAGAGTAGGAGCGCGCCGCGTCTATCTTGGAATCGAGCACTGCTATCTCTTTTGATATCGACTCTGCGTCGCGGTTGTGCCTGCTTACCTCTATAGAATGTTCGTTCAGGAATTTCGAGAGCTTGATCCTTTCCTCGGAGAGTTTGGAAACCTCTGTATCGTGCGCCTTGATTTCTTCCTTCAGCGATTCTATCTTTCTCTCCAGATCTGATACCTTAGACATTGTTTTCCCATAATCTGCGGAGAGCCTTGTCTCCCTATCAAGCAGTATAGTATAGTTTATCGATTTGATAGAGTCTTTTAGGAATGCGTATCTCTCTGCCGCTTCCTTCTCCTTTTTCAGCTCTTTCAGGAATCCCGCCCTTTCCGAGAGTACTGACCTCGCTGTGGATATCCTCTCCTCGACCTTGGAAAGCTCAGAAAGGGCTGCGGCCTTCTTCTCTTCGAACTCCTTTATCCCGGCGGGGATGTCTATCAGGGAGCGAATCTCTTTTTTGCTCATGTGCATTATCCTCCCGATTTCATCCTGAGTTATAGTATTCGCTTCTGTGACATAGCTGTTGCTCGCCTTGAGGGTGTTTACCATCTCTTGCCTGCTTATGCGTTTGGAGTTTAGCCTGTATAAGACCTTGTTGTTGCTGCGTATGGCGCGTGCTGCGTCTACGCCTATCCCGGCGATGTGCACACTCGAATAAGCCTTTGTGGGAGGTTTGTTCCCTGCGCCTTTTGCCTTCGCTGGTTTCGTAGAGTTGACTAAATCTTCCACAGATTGCGCGCGCATCCTCTTCAGAGAGGATTCGCCAAGAGCGAAAAGAAGGGAATCGCATATGGTGGATTTGCCGGATCCGTTTGGTCCTACGATGCAGTTGAAACCCTTCCCGAACCTTATCGTAGCATGCCTGAATGACTTGAAATTATGGATGGTAACCTGTTCTATGTATGGCATCGTGAAGCACCAATCGCACTATCTTTTATCCTCTAACTTTTATAGCTTTTGTGATGAATGCAGTGCAATTATGTATTCAAGGTGCTGCCTTGTGATGAGGCCGCGGATCGCATTGCCCCTCATCACGACTGCGCCAGGAGTCTGTTCCAGCCATATCGCGTTAAGCACATCCTTCACGCTCGGGTTATGCAGCAGGACAGGAATTTCGGCTCCGAACTCAGATATTCTGGGCTCTGATGAACGTCTCTGTGATAAGTTTATCTGCACTTTTGATACCATGAAGAACTTGCCGCCCTCTTTGTAGAGAACGGGTTTGAGTATGCCGTCCTTGGCGTATTTGTGCAGCTCTGATATGGGATCCGAGCCATCAACCAACGCATAGTCTTTGCTCAGTACGTCGCTTATCTTGACACGCTCGGAAAGCTTGTTCGCGTAAGACGAGTAAAGCTCTGATTTATTCCCCGCGTATATGTAGAACGCCACGATAAGGAAAGAGAAGGAAAGCAGAATGCGGTATGATTCGCTTGATCCGGGCATAAACAGGGAGACGATTGCAATCGCAAATGAACCTCCAGCACATACGCTGCTGATCTTGGAAACGAAGAAGGTCGCGCTTGTCTGGTCCTTGAAACGCCTGTATCGGGATTGCAGGAAACTCCTAAGTATGCGTCCGCCATCCAGCGGAAATGCAGGTACTATGTTGAGCACTCCGAGAAGTATGTTGACTAGAAAAAGGAGCTGCACAAAAGAGCGGAGGTATCCGAATGGGAGGAATATCACAACAAGGCCAAGAATGCCCCCCATAAATATGTTTGAGAGGGGACCGACCGCAGATATACGGAACTCTAGGTCGGGAGTAACCTTGTTCATATCTATCAGGGAACCGCCGCCGAGAGGATAAAGAACTATGCGCTTGACTCCGATTCCGTTCCGTTTGGCGGTCACGGAGTGGGCAATCTCGTGTATAGTGACAAAGGCAAAAAGAAGCACGATATATGCGAAAAGGACAGGAGATATGAGAGAGAATATCAGAAGCAGGACAAAGGTCCAGTGCAGCTGTAAGGGTATCCCGAATATCTTGCCTATCACAGGTGAGAATCCCGCCATAATATCTTATCCACACACCGAATAATAAACTTAACGTATAGATAGATGCATGGAACGGAAAGGAGAAGGAACGGGCGAGCAGATACGATTTGTCTACGAGGAACCTGCGGTGGTTGTCGAAGACGATGGGGAAAGATACATAGTAGTGGGGGACTTGCACATAGGTGCAGAAAGGAGGTTCAGGCAGAGAGGAATAAACATATACAAGAATGAGGAAAGGATGGCAGATAAGATAAAAGAGATAGCAAAGGAGTTTGAAGCGGAGAGGCTGGTGTTGTTAGGAGACATAAAGGAGAGCATACTGTATCCGGATGTGCAGGAGAGAAACGCGATAAGGAACTTCTTTTACAGGCTGGAAGGAATGGAAATGGAGATATTGAGAGGTAACCACGATGCTCATCTGGATGAGATAATAAATAAAAAGTGCCAAGATGAGTTCATGACGAAAAACTTTGCGTTTCTTCACGGGAATAAGTGGCCGACGGAAGAGGCAATGATGAGAAAGACGATAATATCGGGGCACAACCATGTCGCGGTGGAAACAGTGGACAAGAATGGAGCGAGATACATAGAGAAGGCATGGCTGATAGCAGGAAGGGGAAGAAGCAAGGGCGAATACAAGAGAATAAATACGAAGGAACTGATAGTCATGCCAGCGTTCAACGAGTTGATAACAGGGTATCCAGTAGGGAAGAAAGGGAGCGGAAGGGAGGAGGGAATGAATCCGCTCCTGGGAAACAGGATATTCTCTTACAGAAATGCGGATATATTCGGCATAAGCGGGAGCTACTACGGAAAGGTAAAAAGTAAAGAATAATAAGGGTGTAAGCTTGAAGGAAATAGAGACAAAACTAACTGATTTTGACGAAAAGAAAATGAAAGATACGCTTGAAGAGAAAACTATTAAGATATCTGACCGTGTTCAAAAACGTTGGGTATTTAACATCAATGATGGCAAAGAAGGCGTAGACGAATTCATAAGAATACGAACAGATGGGGTTAAGACTACGCTGGCTTACAAATATCGTAAAGGAAGCGGTTTATCTAACACTGAAGAATTTGAAACGGATATAAACGACTTTGATGTGGCTGCAATCATATTCAAGAAAATCATACCGAACTACTACTACCAGGAAAACAGAAGGGTAACTTACAAGTATAAGGATGCAGAAATAACTATGGACTACTGGCCCATGATTTCTCCAATTATCGAGATAGAGGCTTCTCAGGAGAGCGTGATAGATACTGTAATAAACGAGCTAAATATAATTGCTACAAATAAAGGCAATGTCAGCATGGCAAAGATTTATGCCGAGAACGGAATTGATATCCATTCTTATAAAGAATTAAAGTTAAACACTAAATGATATCTTGTTATATAATAAAAACATTTCTTTTCGTTTTGCCGAAATGTTGTTCGGTTTTTTCTCTTTTGTTCTCTCGTTTACTATCGTTTTCTGTCAACTCCACAAAATTCTTTATGTAACGTATACTACCATATTTGATTGTATTAGTTACATGATACTACGCAAAGCATAAATTTACGGACGATTCTTTTGTGCAGCACATACGTCAGATTAAGAATACGTGGGATAGCCTTAGGCCATTTGTGCAGCATCCGTTAGAGAACTATGAATTTGTAAGCGATTATGTGATAAATGCGCTCCGAAAGTGATTCCGACTTGGATAAAAGTTAAAACACTTGCGCTGTTCGCAACTTCGATGCTATGGGTTCAATCCCAGTCAAATCCGTTAGTAGAAGCTACTACGGAAAGGTAAAAAGTAAAGAATAATAGGTTTAAAAACCTTTTCAGACATAGGTAGGTGGTGTAAGGACATGGATTGGGCAGGGACTGGAGGAGTGCCGTAGAGTGTAGCATACGGTTAGATGCCAGATATACTTTCGATTACCGATTGGCTTTCAAATGGTTCGTAGTGATAGGTTCATTGATAATCCTTCTTCTGCGATGGTCTGATTTTGTTGAATTTTATTAAGTTCGACTAGAAGCAAATGTTTGATAGGCAATATGCAAAATGGACTGACTATCGGTAATCCTTTTTCTTGGATGGCTCAACTCTGTGTACTTCTATCAACCATTCATATTCTCGTGTATACCTAAGATCGAACCTCCTGTAACATAGTGAACCAAGTATTATATTTGATACAGCAAGTTCTCTTATCTCTATCCCCTTTACCTTTGATTTCCACTTTTGTT
>JAJYTZ010000013.1:823-25964 GCA_021792775.1 Microcaldota archaeon | reverse complement strand
TTTGATTTCCACTTTTGTTTTATCTCTTCGAGTTTATTGATATCTTGTACTGGCGCTAAGAGCAAGAAACCTGAAGGGTTTTGTATGATACTATAAATCGAGTACGCGCCTGCAATTTGTGCCACGCCTATTCTCTCCATAAAAGCATCTGCCTTTGTTTCGCGATAGAGGGCGCCGTTAATAATATCAATAAGTAATATGACGTCGTATTTTTTAGGCAGGGCTGTCATGTTTATTGTTGTTCTCTTTATCACATCCTTATCCACCATTTTGTAGTAAAGATACCTGGAGTGCCCCTTATCCCAGCCAAGCCTTTCATCTAGATCCGCAAACGATGCGGCCCCATCCTTGTTTATCTCTCTCAACAGCAGGAATTCCTTATTGCTGATGCTCCCCTTCGGGCATTTTGGTGTCTCTTTTGTTCTTTTCCAAATTGTCCTACCCAATAAATCAAAAAATTTGTCTCTTAGGGGGATGGAAACATCAGGGATAGAAAGTGGCGTTGTGTACCACTCTGCATCATAATCTTTGAGGAGAGTTTCCGTCTTCATATAAAAGACAAGATTTCCTAACAGATCGTTATTCATAGAGTATAAGAATATCACTAAGTGGTAGTCCCCTGTTGTCGATAACACTAGCTGCACTTCTGGTATGTCCTCTAGTGCTTTCCTTATTTCTCCTAAGGCAGGTACCTTCTTTCTGAACCTCACAAAAGATACGAAGCTGTTGAAGGTTATATTCAACATGTTTGTCTCTGGCATGTATCTTATCCCGAACCTTTCCTCCAGCTTCTTTATCCTGTACTCCGTCGCGTTGTTGCTTAACCCTATTGACTTCGCTATCTTCTGGGCTGATGCCCTCCCATTCATGCTCAGGAACGTGAGTATTTCGAGATCTTTCTCTGTTAGGTCTGTGTGCGCATTGTCTTCTATCGTCTCTTTCCTTTCGATTGCATCTTTCTTCCTGTGCCGTGCAGGAATCAGTATCCCGTCCTCTGTTATAATTCCCAGATAAATCTGTTTGCTGTAGTCCGCCTGCGCATTGTCCTTTCTTATCTTATATTCGTATAACAAGTATTTTCCGGCGTTCGATCTTTTTATCTCTAGGTATGGGCTGTACTCGCTCTTGAGCCTGTTTAGCGTCCGCATTACAGCTTCAGGGAGTTCCTGCATACGTATATTTCTCATGTTATATATAAAAACATTTCTTTTCGTTTTGCCGAAATGTTGTTCGGTTTTTTCTCTTTTATTCTCTTGTTCCCAATAATTTTTCGGAAAAAGTGAAAAATATATGCTCTTTTCTTATTATTTGATGTGTCTGCAAAGCATTCACGCAGGTTGTTCATATATACAAGTTTGCTCAAATACTATATGGTATTGGGATGGAGTTAAGCATGTCTGATTGGGGCTTCTACATAGTATGAGCCAGACCTTTCTTTTCTTACCCATTATAATACCAGAGAGAGGACCCATAGTCCTACACCCACACAGGCAGGAAATCTGCCTGTCTCCTTCTCTCTCCCTTATTCTCTTATGTTAACTAACTTTGGGATGAAAATGGATGAGAAAAAAATATCTTTCCTGAAAGCGTATGTAAGGATGAAACTGAGAACTGACCCGAATACCCGCAGTTTTTTGGAGGACGGAACGGTTAGGCTGGATGGGAAGCTTTACCATCAGTATTTCTTCTTGGATCCTCAGGATGCGGATACCCCGCGCCTTGCCAACCTTGTCTACCTTAATGGGGAGTCTGTAGAGGATGTGTATACCGAAAAATCAAGGAACGGTATACGCGTAAGAGTAAGTTTCTTCGGCTCTAAGCCCAGAAAGTTTGACTGTGACCTAAAGAAAATTGATAGGCGCTATGGCAAACTGATAACTTACAGGGATTGCAAGTTCAGTAAAAGTGACCTTGCTTGACTTTTTAGAAATGGTCATGGCAAAGGCCTGATCACCATCAGGTCTGGATATCCCTTATCACTGTTATGGGGATTACCCCTTTCTCGTACTCCAGCTCTGCTAGATCTATCGGGTCTGTCATTCCCTTCGGCACCTTTATTATCGGCGGGGCACCGTACGCAAGCTGGAGCGCTCTCGCTCCTATTATTCTAGCCTTCTCGAATTTTGTGTACTCCATCATAACCATCATTATATCGGGTTCGGTTTGAACCTCTCCTTTACCACTTCCATCTCCTTTCTTACTACCTTTACCCAGTCATGGTATTCAGCCGGGGTCTTCGGGTAGTTTGCAGAAATCCCGTTCATCTCCTTCATCTTGTTTACAGAGTAGACCAGATTCCTGAACGCGTTTATGTTTGTCGCTCCCTTCAACGCCAGCTTGAACTTTGTAGATAAGCTGAGCTCCGGTATCTTTCCTAAGGTAAGCTCGTTCGCCTCGTCAGCTGTCAGGAACGTCCTTATTCCGTAGTTTATCACATCGTTGTTCAGTGACTGCAAGTATATCCTAAGCACCTCAAGTCCTGCGGTTTTCTTCCCGTATTCCTGATTGAACTCTATGTTGTACTTCCAAAGGTTTTCGACCGAGACATCGTTCGCCTCGGCGGCATCCGCCGCATTCTTCCCTGCCAGTATTCCTGATATGAGGGCTGGCCCTATGCCTCCTGCGCTGAGAGGATTCGGCATCACCATGCTGTCTCCGGCACCCATGTATCCATTATATACAAGGCATTCTAACTGCCTTCTCACAGCCACAGACCATATTCCCTTGCCGTTGTTGTTCTTGTTGAACACTCTTACATTCTTGAGCACAGGGTTCCACTTGATGTACTCATCTATGAGCTTCTGTAGGGAATCGTTCTTCTTGAGCTTTTCGTTCCTTATCTGCAAGCTTCGCCTTTGTACCCCTAATCCCACATTCACCTTGTTCCCGCTCTTTGGGAAGACCCAGCAATAGCCTCCAGGAGACATATACTGGTTGAGATGTATGAGTGCGTTGTCTGGGTCGTAATACTTGAGGTCGTAGTCTTCCGGAGCGTCAAACTCCATTATGTACCTGCCTGTGGATTCCACATCGTCTATATCTACATCCTTCTGCACATACTCATTGTTTGGCAGCCTTCTTCTTAGGACTGTTGCTACCCCAAGCGCGTCTATTACAATCTTTGCCTTGTATTCCTTTCTGTTCTTTTCTTTGTCCCTTCCGAATATGCCGGTAACCCTGTTTCCGTCGAGTAGCGGTCCCTCAACCTCGAATTGTGGGACATACTCTGCTCCGCTCTTTATTGCTATCTCGAGCAACTTTGCCTCAAATTCTGGCCTATCAAGCACATATCCCAGTCCATCGAACATGTACTTCGCTTCAAGATCAGGAGAAAGGGCATAGACTCCGTTTACCTTCTTGTCGAGCTCAGGGCTTCCAAACTTTATACCGGTATTTTTCTCGACAAAGTCTAGGTGGGATGCCGCAACTGCGTCTCCGCATGTCCAGCCCCAGTTCGTCTTCTTTCCGACTTCAGACCTTTCATTCCTGTCAAGAAGCAATACACTTGCTCCTTTCCGTGCAGCTACCGCAGCTGCCGTATTGCCGGCGAGTCCTCCGCCTGCCACTATTATATCATATTCACTCTTCATAGAAACACGAATAGACAGATATTCCAGCAATATGACTAAAACAAAAATATTTAACCGTTATGTTAGTGTGGTTTGTTATGGAATCTGCAAAAACGGAGGTTTGCTTACGGTCCTGCCGACCATTGCTGCCCCTCATTCTCTGCTATTCCTATCTCACCACAATCGCCATTCTTCTAGGTGCGCACCTTTGAAACCCTCTTACTAAGCTGAGCTGCACTAATTGTCCAGTGCCACTACATCTGCCGCATGTGACACGGTGTGCCTCTCCTGAAATTGAGCAGAAAATCTCGCGCCGTCTTTTCCTCTATCTGTCTCTTTTTTATTTCATCTATGGAGAGTTTGCCTGCGAGTCCCGTATCGTTGCCTGCTATAGCTTGTAGCGTGTCTTCGGCTGTCTGTTTGTTTTCTATTATGAAGGATAGCGCCTCCTCTCTTATAATATGATCATTCGAATATGCATCTTGGAATACTATCTGCATTGCCATCCAATCCAATGTGCCTGGATGCGCAGCTTCATTTTTCGATACATTTAACTTCGCTACTGTTATTGCTGCCCTCACCCTTGGCGGGAAATCAGACTCGCTAAGCCGACCAATACTTGTCAGGTCTCCCGATTTGTCGCCTTGAGATGCAGAGTAGAGGAGATGTGCAGCATCATCTGGGTTTTGAAATCCACCATTAGCCATTTTGAGAGTAGCTATCGCGTTGGCGACCTCGCTCTCTTCTTTTCCCCGTATCTCTTTTGTTGCAATCGCCATATTATCAGAACGTATCCGCCTGAAGAGATATATAAGGATTGTGGTGGATGCGATTTTTGACAAAAAAGGAGTGCGTCAATGACTAATCTGCAGTGCCCCCACGCAAATCGAAGAGCTCATTAAGGAATACGGTCGCATACGAACCTGCTGGCAGCGAGAACGATATTTTCCTTTCTGCATCATTCCATCCGAGATCTTTGAATGGAGAGAAGATTGTCCTATAGGACCCCCTGCAATTTATCTCCGGAATGTGTTTTACCTTGAAATCGTCCAACTGTATCCCAATCTTCTCCATTTCCTCCATCTCGTGTTCACTTATCTCCTTTGTATCGTACCCTATCAGATTCGCTATCTGGAACGCCCTCTTCCCCTCGTATCTGACTATACGCTTGTAATCAGGAAATCCGTAATTGTCCTGAAGGCATACCAGTTCTCCATGCATCGGCTCTACCTGTCCATCCCCATCCCTTACCTTATTTTCCACTACAGAATTGAATATCTGATCCTCTACAGAATGCACGAACATCATAAGGAGCTGCCTTGGCAGTTTTCTCAGGGCATTCGCATAGTTGCCATCATACTTTGACAGATAATCTATCATGCTCCTCTCATATTTGAGATGGCGTGGAAAGTATGAGAGCGCAGCTCCAAAATCCATCTCTCCCTTAAGTCGCTTTCTTGCCTCGACTGATTCTGCATCTAATTCGTTTTGTACGTCTGTCAGGAAAGCGAGGGCCGCACCTTCCATATCACCCTTTAGGATCCTTATTCCTATGTCTGTGTTGTTCTTCCTCATCCCGAACCTCTGGTCTCCGAAATAGTTTGGGAAGACAGTGTATTCGTATGCAAGATCTATGCTGCTGGCCGACAATCCCATCACCTTCACGCCAAAGCTGTTCCCTTCGAGATCGCCGAGTCTTACCGGCAAGGAAGATCTGCATGCGCAGCTTATCTTTATGTCTTTGATAGAGATGCCCATAATCTGCTCAGGCCCAACCCCGTATACACTGCACAGTTGCGTGGTTACTGCCCTCCTATCCTTAGTCCCAGCGAAACCAACAGATTTCATGCCCCTGTTGAGTTTTCTTGCTATCGCCTTGAGAGCCTGTGCGGTATTCCAATCCCGCTTCTGCATAACGAAAATGGAGAATTTACCATCCTTATCGCCCTTAGCTGAGAGCTTCTCGCACTCGGTCTCTGTTCCGCCGCCGAGAACCACCCCATCCTTTGTTATTTCGTTAACAACAAAATCCTCAGGTTCGCGCTTTATCTGCGCCCTTCTGAAAACCGATTTTGAGAGTCTGAGCATGTATTCACCTATGCAAGATGCAGGAATCCCAGTATAACAATTATGAGCATTATTATTATGTAGATTCTAAGGAGCAAGAAGGCGATCTGCGCCCATCCTTTCATCTTTGCTCTCCTTACCTTTACGGTCGAATAATCCTTTATCTTCTCTTTCTTCAGGAACATTTCCCAATCCTTGTCGTTTTTTATAAATCCGTATTCATTTTTATCGAGCATTCAGACACCTAAATTTTCATGAATACGGAGATACCGTATAGCATGCTCATCACTATCAGTACAGACATTATTGTAACAGTAACGGCATTTTCCCATCTCTTGTTTACATACTTGCCCATTATCTTCTTGTCGTTGGCAAGAAGAAGCAGGAACAGAAGCGCAGCTGGCATGAATATGGAGGCGATGACCTGCACAGTGAGGTTCAGAAATCCAAGCGGGGCCTTTGGCACAAGGACTATCAGCGCTGCAATGATCATGCTCAGCATACCAGGTATGTAGAATTTTCTTCCTTCTATAAATGGCAGGTTTATGCTCTTCGGCCACCCCAATGCCTCCCCAACAGCCCAAGAGGTGCTTGCCGTAAGGGCTATCGCAGCAATGGTTCCAGCATCGATCAGTCCCAGCGCAAAGAGTTTTACCGGCAGCATTCCGACCTTGCTCGATATCGTCTGCAGTATAAAGGCAATGTCATAGCTTGAAGGGCTTCCAACTTTCTGCGCTCCAAATACCAGTGTACCTGTTAGTATTATTATGGATATCGCAACAGCTCCCATTATGCAGGCCCCTATGAAAGTGTCGCGCCTCCCTGAACGGATATCGCTTGGTATGATTCCCTTGTCCACTTCAGAACTCTGCTGGAAGAAAAGCATCCATGGTGCAATCGTTGTCCCTAAGTTCGCTATTAACACGTATATGAAAATGGTGCTAAACCCTCCTGGCACGTTCCAGTTCAAGAATGCCCTTGCAACCATGGACCAGTCCGGGTGCGCAAACAGCATTATGGGTATGAATATCATGTTAACGAATGCGATTATCAGGCTGATACGCTCCCATTTGTGATATCTCAGAGTAAGCATCACTATCGAAACAAACGCCACCCCAATCGCAACAGCATAAACAGGACTTACGCCGAATATGCTCATCCCGAATGTTATCCCTATGAACTCAGTTATAAGGGTAAGCGTGTTTGCAATCACAAGATCGATAAGAGAGAATGCCCCCCAAAACTTCCCATACCTTTGCCAGATCATTTCTGCATGTCCTCTTCTTGTTACCGCCGCAAGCCTTACCGTCATCTCCTGCACAAAATAGGCTACAGGTATCATAATCACAATAAGAGGTATGAAGAACCCAATTCCGAAGATAGATCCTGTCTGCGCATACGTTATGACTCCTCCCGCGTCGTTGTCCGCTATCATAACCAGTATACCCGGCCCTATGAGCGCTAATATAAGCAGCAACCTGAACATAGGGCTCTTCTTTCTCTTTAGGCGCGCGAGTTTGAGCCTGTCTATCGTCCTTAGCCTTAGCTCTACTGGAAGACCAGCCAGCTTATCGTTTATGTCGAATTTCTCCTTTTCTTCGTGAACTGAGCTCATCGTTGAGACTAGTAATGATAAGTTTTATATAATGGGATTAGAAACAGTGAACCTTTCAGTCGTAATCAATCGATTAGTCTTTCCTCAGCATTGATCTAATCTTCATTCTGGCTGCGGTTCTTACAGCTTTTCTCTTTGTATTTTCGGCTATGAACTCGGCCGTAGAGTATAAAGTCTCCTCTCTGAGCAACGCAGATATCCTAATCTGTTCAGGATAAACCTCATTCCTCGCAATCCTATCAAGGCATTCCGCCCCTGTCTTCTTGTTTTGCACTATTTCTAGCAGCACCTTTCCCCATATCTCCCCTTTCTCAATTCTTCTATCAATGAGATTCAGGATCTTATCCGGATCAAACTTTGACCTTGTCCTTTTTAGTAAGAATATCAAATCCTCTTCGGATTTTATGCTCTTTTTCCCGCCGTTTTTTTCGCTCGGATGCGTCCTTTTTGTATTCTGCATGAAATCGCTATGCTATCACAGTCGTGACGTCCCCACCGCTAATATGTGGGCTGCTTAAACTACAAGTGGCAAGATAAAATGGAATGGGAAAATATATATCATTTGCGACAAAATCGTATGAGTCCATTATCCCTTTCGGAGTCGAACTCTGTTGTAGAGATCCATGTTCCATCTCTGAACAGCGTGTGTTTCCCATGTTGCGCTCTAGGAAGCTTATTCCTTGCAATTCTATCATGGCTCTTCGGCATCTCATTATCCTGCACGGATCCGAAAAACGTCTTTTTCCACATCTATACACTATCAAAACAAAGCTTTTTATTATTATCCCCATATATTGCCCTTTGACGTACGAAGCACTTGAAAATCGATATAGCTGTCACTTCAGAAACCCCGATCTGTCCTGTTTGAGGGATTCCTCGTGAAAGAACTGTTTCAGGAGTCTCGTTTGGCGTACCTGATTGTTAACAATGCGGAGAGACGCTTCAGCACTTTTTGTCTGTAATCTCTGACCAAATCCTATCCCAGTCTTTCTTATCTATCACGATTTCCTCCGCTTCATCCTCCTCGTTACCTTTCCTCTTTCTTTGCGTTCTTTTCTTTGCGACCGCTTCCAGATCCCTCTTCAAAGAAAACGAAGCTGTCTTTTTCTCTGCCATTTTGATTGCCTTAGCGCCTAGGAGGATGCCTGCCGGAGCCAAAATGAATACAGCTATAGGCACAGCAATCGCTGCAAGCACCGCAAACACTATCCCCAGATACAAAAGAAAGGTGTTATGGTAGAAAAGACCCAGAAAG
This sequence comes from Microcaldota archaeon, assembly GCA_021792775.1. Taxonomy (GTDB): domain Archaea; phylum Micrarchaeota; class Micrarchaeia; order Micrarchaeales; family Micrarchaeaceae; genus JAJYXL01. Next base: position 17,458 of record JAJYTZ010000013.1, on the reverse strand, counting down.
ATCAATCCTAAGCACAGTACCGCAAACGAAAGTCCTCCATCGCCAATACTAAAGCTCTTATTCATCAAACCACCACATCGTGATATCAGTCATTCTATGCCATTGACTTTGCGGAGCCCGTGTTTATTAAGGATCTCGCTCCATCCAAGATTCTTTGAGCTGCACCGACTCCTGACTCTATGATTCTCTATGAGAGTTTAATAAACTTACGGCAATCCGACTTTTTTGTGTGAAATCTGCACTCCGCGCCAAGTTACGCGAAAGTAAAGCAGAGACTTTCGAAGAAACCCGAAAAGGTATAATCGTAGATTATGGGAAATGTCAAAAACCGCTAGCATCAATCACTAATCCTGCTTGCCGCCATACCCTCCAATATTCCATCTATCTTGATGTCTTCAAGTCCGAGCAGCTTTGCTGCAGCCATCGAATGATCCTTCGAGAACCTTACGGCCCTGGGCTCTGAAATTAGAAGCTTTACCCTATCGTATACGCTTCCGCTCCCACAGAAGATGACAAACTCCTTCTCCGACTTTGCTCCTATTCTTTCTACTGCAACATCTATCTTTTTCTGCATGGATGCAAAGAGAAGCATCTCCATTTTCATTGTCCTTGAGATGTTGCTTCCCTCATCGAACGCGATCATCGCATTCAGATAAGCGGCTCTCAAGTGATCTTCAGAGATAACAGCTTTCGGATCGAATACCTGCACAGGCACCTTCCCTCCCATCATATTTATCTTGCCAACGAGCTCCTTGATTGGGATCTCAGATTTCGTTACTCGCGCGATGCTTCCTCCCAGTAAGTCTAACTTGCTCGCAATCCTTCTTATTTCTCGTTTATTTTCAACTTTCTCCATAAAATGCATTCTATTCCCTGCTCTTTAAACTTTCCGATGAGCGTGGTTTATACAATCCTTATGGCCTTCGGACTGATCTTTAGCTTGTTTCTTAGGCTTTGTATCGACCTAATGAGAAGCGCTGTTTCTATCTTCTTTTCTTTTCCATCCCAAGGATCCAAGATTATCGAGGTTCTATTGCCAATTGACTTCAATATAACAAAATGAGAATAATGATAAATCCCGTCCAGATAATATTTGTCCATGTAAACTATGATTGGAGAGTTTTTAATTAATCTTTTCAGGAATCCCATGTCTACCTTCTTGCTTATTAACTTCAGCTTCTTGGTGTACTTCAATTTTGATAGAATTTTATAGAAAATCGGATAGTCCACATACTGCTCAATGTTTACGTTGTATTTATCGCATACGTACGCCAACTGCCCTGTGGAGTAGTCGAGCTTTGTGAGCTTCAGCCCCTCAATCATGATCTTAAGCTCTTCGGAGTCATTCACCTTTATTCCATTGTACCGCAACAGCGCAATTAGGCAGGATGACAAACAGGTCTCGCATGTAGTCTGCTCGCTAATCCTAAGCAGTAATTCTGTCTTCATAGATCCACCTCCCAATATGTCGTATCCATCTTCTATAAAACTTTCTATCTCTTCATTGCTGAACGCTTCGTCTGTTCTTTGTAGTCTTACTATTGTCATAGTCCTGAAGTCTTTGTTATGAACCAGACCCGGCTCACGCTCTGCCAAAATCCCAACACAAAAAGCGGGAAGATATCCTGTACGAAAGGCTTTAGTAACGGAATGCTCGCAGATCGCAAAAAGCTCTCTGTTTACACATTCTATTCCCTGCTCTTTAAACTTTCTGATGATTCGTGCATGTTGTTTTGCACGAGTCGATTAATTATATTTCATTGTTACCTAAAAATAGGTAATTACGCTATACAAAGTCTTAAATATCTGCCTTTCGTAACAGAAGGTATGAAGACAGAAGATTTTAATGATTATCTTAGGGAACACCAAATACATGTTTTTTCTATTTATGATGCGGCCAAGATAGTCTCTAAATCGCACCAATACACATCAAAATTTCTCGCTAAAGACAAATTTATCAAAAGAGCAAAAAGGGGACTGTATTACACCGGCATTGCAAATGAATATGAGGTTGCATCGAGAGTGATATTTCCCTCGTATATAAGTCTTATATCTGCCCTTAGATTCCATAACCTCACCGAGCAGATTCCTCACATAATATTCGTAATGTCAAGCGTCCAGCACAGACCGATATCAGACCTGAATGGATTCGGGGTCCAATTCAAAAGGCTCAAAAAAAGGCTGTTCTATGGATATGGCAAAGTCGATGGCGTGTATGTTGCAGAACCGGAAAAGGCCGTAATAGATATGATGTACCTAAATGAATTTGTGGATTATGCTGAGGAAGCTATAGAGGGCGGAAAACTAGACAAAACAAAACTAAACGAGTATGCAGTTAGATCCGGTGTCAAAAAAATAATCAAAAGGGTAGAGGCGATATCTGATGTTAAGTAAAAATGAGCTTGAAGGTTATAGAACATTTGGAGACCCATATCAGGTGGAGAAGGACTATCTACAAGAGTTATCGCTATATGAAATATATTCTAAAAAATATACTACAGACAGTTTCGTCTTCAAAGGCGGCACAGCCTTATCTAAGTTCTATCACTCTAGCAGGTTTTCAGAGGATTTGGACTTTACTGCGACGGCGGTAGATGTTGACGCTGTTTCCAAAGGTATCGAACAAATCGGAGCATCTCTATTCTATAAGACCGTACTCACCGAAAAGCCGTCACTCAACAAGTTTGGAACGCTACATGCAGATATGGCAATCGAAGGGCCCAGATACAACGGAAAGGCAAGCACGCTCCAGCACATACGCTTTGAGGTGAATACAGTTTCAAGGTTGGAATACAAGCCTGTTCCAATGACACATAATCCAATATATAGTGATCTGGCAGAGTACACCGCATTAATAATGGACAGGCGTGAGATAATGTCCGAGAAAGTGAGAGCGATTATGAGCGTGGGAAGGAGGCATAAGGAACGCGATCTCTACGATATGTATTTTCTCATAGGCAAGGGTGTCGCTGCTGATAAAGAGGTCGTCATCAAGAAACTAGAGCAATCCAATATCACTTTATCCAGAAGGTTGCTAATGGATAGCATAGAGAAGATAAAAGCTACATGGAAGCAGCTTGAGCCATTCGTGGTGCAGGAACTGCCTGCATATACGGAAACGAGATCCAGAGTCATAGAATCGCTAAAAAACAGCGGACTGCTATAGGAGACGTAATGCGCATCTGTCAGCTGATTGGACTGCCAATCTAATTGTTATGTAGAGGCAGCATGTCTATGCTCCATTTACAGACCCGGCTCACGCTCGGCTAAAATCCCAACACAAAAAGCGGGAAGATATCCTGTACGAAAGGCTTTAGTAACGGAATGCTCGCAGATCGCAAAAAGCTCTCTGTTTACACACCCGTCCTATCAAAGTCGTCTGTTGCGACCGCCCTGAGTGCTTCGTTTCGGGTATGGCTTCGTCCTTAGATGCTTTCAGGACTTATCCATCTGGCGCGTAGCTACCCGGCAATGCAAACACAACCGGTACACCAGTGGCGCCGACCCCCCGTTCCTCTCGTATTAAAGGGATCTTATCCTCAAGCACTTACACCCTCAGTAGATTTTACCGTACTGTCTCGCGACGTACTGAACGCAGCTCGCGTGTGTTTTTAATGAGAGAGCAGCTCAACCCTTGGCAGCTTATACACCACCAGGATAACACAAGCCCATATCGAAGTATCAAACCGCCAGGTCGATGTGAACTCTCGCCGGCGATTAATCCGTTACCTCCAGAGTAACTTGTCTGACAGCCTGAGGCCCCATTAACGGGCCATCAGGGTTCGCTAAGCCCCTGTTTCCAGTCTGCATACCACGCTTTTAAGTATACAGTCAGCCCTGCATTTGCCTTTATGCTTAACGGTGAGTTTCCAACTCACCTAAGCAGAGCGTTGATCACTTTCGTTTCTTTATCGAAAGCAACCGTCCAATCTAACTATCCACCTGCAGTTGTCCTTTTACCAAGTTAGTCGTATGCCGAAATATAAGTGGTGTTACATTATCGCTCCGCATGCGCCGCAACGCATGCATCGACGCTCCCACTTACACTATGTATATAACGACAAGCAACAGCAACAGGCTATAGTCAAGCTTCATGGAGACTTCATCTCCCACTGAGGAATCGTGGCATACTCACCACGTAGTGAGTTCACCGGATCCCGGGTTGGGACAGTAGGACAATCGTTACGCCATTCATGCAAGTCATCTATTAAATGACAAGGTATTACGCTACCTTAAGAGAGTCAGAGTTACTCCCGCTCTTTACCAGCGCTTACCCCCGTTGAACCGGGTATTCACGTACTGGCAGTGAGCAGACGTCACCCACTGTACTTAGCCTTACGGCTTTGCGGTGAGTTGTGTTTTAGATAAACAGTCGTTGCCCCCTTGTAACTGAGATCTGCTTTTTCCAAAAGCAGACATGGCTCATCGAAAACTTACGCCACTATTTTGCCGAGTTCCCTAACCCGGGTTATTCCGTCACGCCTTGGCCTTTTAAGCCAGCAACACCTTTAGAAGTTCTAGGTACGGACTGATATGATCGTTGTGGATCCCCTTTTCACGGGACCAGGAAATCAGTCCAACAGTTCATTTAGCTGCTTCTCCTCATAACGAGACTCCACAGCCCTTTGCACTTTCTTACGGACCTATCCCCAGCCGTCAGAGATCCACCTTATGTTGCCAATGCCTACATATCAGGTGCTGGAATGTTAACCAGCTTCCCTTTTGCCGCTGGGTGATTAGCCTGCGGCTTAGGATCGACTAAATCTCAGCTGACGAACGTTGCTAAGAAAACCGTGTGCTTTCGGCGTATGGGATTCTCACCCATATATGCTATTACTAACACCAGGATTTTCACTGCGACACGCTCCATGCTTGCTCTCGCAGGCACTTCGTGGCATGCCGCACGCCCTCTTACCAGTGCTTGCGCACTCCTGGGTCTCGGTACCTAGTTTAGCCCCGTATGTTTTCAGCTAGAAGTGTCTCAACCGGTACGCTATTACGCGTTTTTTAAAGGGTGGCTGCTAGTGGGCCTACCTCCCGGCTGTCTGTGACACTTCCCGCTTTATTTACACTTAACTAGGATTTGGGGACCTTAACCCAGGTCTCTGTTCTTACAGTCTCGCAAGGTCGGCTTACCCGGCCTTCCCTGCTCTTGGGGTCTACGCAGCATATGCATTCGGAGTTTGACAAGTAAGCGAGGCATTGCTGCCCCGTACCCACTAATCGGTAGCTCTACCGCATATGCAAACTCGCCCAAAACTATCCTAAAGATATTTCAGAGGGGACTCGCTATTGCCGTGTTCGAGTGGTATATCGCCGCTACACGCACCTCACCCAACAGGACATGCCATGACAGGTTGCGGACCTCCACTAGGCTTTGGCCTAGCTTCGTCCTGGACGCGCGTAGATCACAACGGCTTCGAGTCGTAAGGATGTGACTAAGGCATTTTCATACCCTGCGCCTCCCATGGTGCGCGCTCTCGCTTTCGCTTCGCCTTTCGGCTCGCCACACCCTTACAGTCCCTGGCTCTTGCTTCCAGAAGAAAGATAGAACACTGGTCCATGCGGTTCGCGCCTCCCTCTCGAGATTAGCTTCACCGCACTTCGTCCCTTTCGTGCCCTACCTGCATTTGACCACCTAATTTCAGATCTTTTCAATCCCACACGTGTGGGTTCTTTTCAGCTTTCGCTCACGCTACTTGTTCGCTATCGGTCTGCAACCAATATTTAGGGTTGGAGGTTAATTCCCCCGTATTCACTCCCCCTACCCGGAGGGAGCTACTCTCTTGCAGCAAGTCCATCATGTTTAATCTACGAGGCTGTCACTCTCTTTGGCGGCTCTTTCCAGAGCCTTCGACTCGCACTTTGGATCAACACTGCCCACATCTCCACGCCTTTTGCAAGACGGGATTCAGTACGCCCTGTGCGGCTTTCACTCGCATTACTTACCGCATCGCAATTGCTTTCTTTTCCTGCGGGTACTAAGATCTTTCAATTCCCCGCGTCAGCCTATGCATTTCTGCATATAATTCAGCAATCCCAGGTTCAAAGCCCGACTTGCGGCTACCCTGGGCTTATCGCAGCTTGCCACGGCCTTCATCGCTGTTGCAGCCAAGCCATCCATTAGGTGGTCTTAAGTTGTACAGAATATCTTCCCCTCAAATCAATCTCAAAAACATGAGATATCACGATAGCATTCTCTAGATTGTGTATTTTCACAAAGCATCAGCTTTCAAATACGTGTGCCTGTAAAGACTAGCACGCCATAGAGATACCGTGATATTTATGCTCTGAAAGGTTTATATACGTTTCTTCGGGTCAGACCCAATTTAGATATTACCATTGTAATTATAATGGTGGTGAGATGCCAAAAGAATTTAGGTGCAAAGACCTAGGACAGCAATGCAACTTCAGCGCGAGAGCTGAATCAGAAGAGGAGGTAGTGAAGAAGGCGGCAGAGCATGCGAGATCAGCGCACAAGATGCCAGAGAGCGAGGAGACGAAAAGAAAGATAAGGGCTGCGATAAAGAGCAGCAGATGAGAATCGGGGCAGGGCGCCTGCCCTGCCATTAAATATATCCGATAGGCACAAATACAATATTTGAGGCGCCGTGTTTCCGCTCCCCCCAGAAATCTTTTGTAACAACCATGCAGTTAGGGGATTTGTATTCATCCAGAAACCCATAAAGACTTCTGTTTACGTCGGGAGCCACAAAATGTTGAAATTTCACCTCTATGGGAAGGGGCTCTTTGCCGTCTGCGATAAAGTCTACCTCCGTCTTTGCCGTAGTGCGCCAAAAATGCATTTTTGAATGCGAGAATAACTCGCTAAGTACAAAATTCTCTGCTATGCTTCCTGCATCAGGACGTTTGTTCATATCTGAAAAATTTTCTATGAGCGAATTCCGAAGCCCAATGTCTACAAAGTAAAATTTGTGCGCTTTGCGCAGCTCGGTTACTAAATTTCTATGATAAGGGCCGATCCGCCTTATCACATACGTCTGTTCAAGCACGTCGGCAAGTTTTGTAAGCTCTTTGAAATAACTGCCTATTTCGTTGGCTAATTGTTCAAGTTTTATTATCGCCCCGTTTGATGCAGCAATCGCAGTGGCAAGTTTCCTGAACTTTATTGTGTCCGTTATCTGCAGAAACGATACAATGTCTTTATCTATATAATTATTTACCATGTTCCGCAATATTACCTCCTTCGCAGCCGGATCTTTCTCAAGTACAACTGCAGGGTAGCCGCCGAATTTCATATATTCGCTCGCATACTTGAGAAGCTCGTCGTTGAATATGTCTTTGCCTTCCTTTGCTTTAAACCTACTGCCGTCAAATACAAGACTTGTTGCCTTATCGTTCCACTCCTTGTACATTTTTGCTAAGCCCGGATCCGCATAACTTAGATATTCGTAAAAACTTAGTGGGAATAACTCGAACTCAAGCATCCTACCTACAAGAAACTTCCCTGTCTGGTTCTTTAGTTCCAAGGATGACGAACCGGTTATTACTAGCTTTGCGTTTCTGAATAAATCGTATATGAGCTTTAGCTTCTGCCCAAGGCTCTGGCAATATTGTGCTTCGTCTATTAGGAAATAATGCATTTCGCTATCCGTCATGTGCCTGTTTATGAACTCTTTTGGGTCTTGCGAGAATGAATCCAGCACCCCCCTATCTTCAAAAGTTATGTAGTTCACATGATTGGAGTCAATGCCTTTATCGGCAATAAGCCATTCAGAAAGCATTTCAAGCATTGTTGTCTTTCCGGATTGCCTTGGACCTTTTATTGCTACTATCTCTCTTCTATCAAGCCATTTCTTAAGTTCGTCGAATAACAATCTGTTTATATACTTCATGATTAACTATGTTAAACCTTAAAGTATTTAAATTTTTCTATTAAGCCCAAACTCGGTATTGTTTTGGCAATTACCCGATAGCCTAAGGTGGCTAGATTCCAAACAAAAGTTTATATATCTCTTCCTCTTTCTCATGTTACCGTGATGATATGACATCAATAACAAAAGATTTGCGGAGAAAGGAGATGGAAGAGCTTATCAGTGCAATAAACGTACTAAAAGGACCTAATAATATGGGTAGCCAGGTAAGAGAGGCGGCTTCCCTCATCTACAACACATCCAAAGGAAGTAAAACAAAAGACCTAACAAGAATAGGCAGGCTTAATGAGTTGAATTTTCTGGTAACAGCAAGGGGCGCAGTAACAGTTGCGAAACTCAATGTTGCCGGGAACAAGAATACACATCCCGATACACTTGATTATATGGCAAGGCAGATACTCTGCAATGGCGCATATAGAGATGATGGTCAGATTAGGGAACAGATGCTCTCTGCTATAAGTGGGAACAGGCAGACAAGTGAGACAACCTTGCGGGCAATCGCCTATCACGATCAGGGTATTAATGGCACATATGCTAAGGATAAGATAAGGAACGTACAAAGGGAGAGGAAAGTAGAGAGGGATTTTTGTCTTAAGTTCATGAGGAGGGACAGCAGGCATTATTTACGACCCTGCCCTTAAAACATGACATAAGAAAGAAATAATCCAGACAGTTGCGGGGCTCTACATTAAAGCTAACAGAAGTGATTAGCGTCTCTATCCTACGAATAACCGGGGAGTTGGAAAAGGATGTTATTCTAGTCTGAACCTCTTGAATGCCTTTACCTTGATGACGTCGTTGAGGAATAGGGTCATAACAGCAAGCGCTAACACGATCGCTATCCCTATCGGACTCAGCTTTTGGACGTATACCCCATAGTAAGCAATCAGCACTCCCGCAAGCATTCCGAACGATGTGGTCAGAAGCATCGGCGTTGCTGGCCTAGAGCTCCAGAAGTGTCGCTTTTCCCTTATCCCAAATATCGCAAGGTTCTGGGAGACGTTGAACATAAGGAATACTGCGGTCTGGAATGAGGCAAGAGGAATATGCAGGTAGTAGATGAATATCGGTATCAGGAGGAGAGTCTCGAACATGAGTGGAATCCCTATCGACCACGAAGCTAAAATCAAAGACCTTACGTTCCACGTGTCAGGGTGTTTTGAGAACAGCGTATGGTCTGTAGATATCGATATGTTCACTATGTCGTTTGTAAATATCAGCATTATAAGGAGGAGCGGGGTTATTGGTATGGCCCGAAGGATCAGAAACGCGACAAGCACGAATCCGACAATCTGGACAACTCTCGTAACCTTCAGTATGGCGTACTTCGCCATCCGTTCGAATATCCTCCTGCTCTCCTTTATCGCATCTATCAGTACCTCTATGCCAGCGGTGGTGAGCACCATATCCGCTGCGCTCTTTGCCACGTCTGTTGCTGTGGATACCGCGATCCCAACCCCTGCTCTCTTCAGCGCGGGCGCGTCGTTGACACCGTCGCCTGTCATCCCGACAACAAAACCCTTTGATTGGAAGGCTTTAACTATCGAATATTTGTCTTCCGGATATACGTTCGCAAAGCCGTCTGATTTCAGCGCTGCATTGAGCAGATTCGCCGGTTTCCTTGCGCCTGGCGCAGACAGATCTACGATGTTGTTTCCTATGTCCAATTCTGACGCTATCTCTTGAGCTACCGCTATGTTGTCCCCGGTCAGCATTCTTATAGAAACATCAAGGCCTCTGAGCTCTTTTATCAGTTTGTCTGCGTCTGGCCTCGGAGGGTCGTAGAGTGCAATAAGACCTATGACCTTCCATTTGGCGTTCTTTTTCTTTATTGCCACCGCCAGAGTCCTGAATCCTTTTGATGCGAACTTTTTCGTTGCGGTGCGCATTTTTGATGAGAGTATACGGCCAGGAGAGGTAAGCTGTATTATAACCTCTACCGCCCCTTTTGTGGACTCGTGCATCCCCTTATCTATCATTGCGGATGTCCTCTTTCTCGAGGAATCGAAGGGAATGAAACTTGTCTGTTTCCCTAGCTTGATATGCATAGCATCAGAACGGTCTAATATCGCATCGTCTATGGGGTCTGAATCATCCCTGCGCGAAGCCTCCGCAGCATACCGGATTACATCCTCTTTGCCCTTGACAAAAGAGACCGTCTCCTTTACTTTTATCTTGTTCTGCGTAAGCGTACCTGTCTTATCGAAACACAGTACATTCATGGTAGCGGCAGATTCTATAGATCCGAGTTTGGTAATTAATATCGAACGTTTAGCCAACCTATTGCTCCCAAGTGCCATAGAAACAGTGAATGCAGCGGAAAGTGCGATTGGCACCGATGCGATAAACATGACAAGAAGGAATGGAAGCGTCACATAGAGAGAAAGATGTACAACGGCCGTTCCGTATACCAGCATTACCAGTATGGCGACTATGTCTGCACCAACTAGGTATTTCACTATGCTGTTAACTACCTGCTCAAGATGAGACGGAAGAGGCCTGGACTCTACAAGGTTGGCGGTCTTACCGTATTGCGTTTCCATTCCCACTTTTGTAACGACACATGTAGCTTCCCCTGATTTGGCGATTGTGCTGCTGTATATTATGTCGCCATCGTTCTTCGCCTTTGGCAGCGACTCGCCCGTAAGAGCCGCTTCGTCGGTGTAAAGTGCTTCGCTTTCTATTATCAGCCCGTCTGCGGGAATGATGTCGCCTGCGCGCAGCCTGATTATGTCACCAGGCACCACCACAGAAGCTTCTGCCTTTTCCCATTTGCCGTCTCTCAATACCCTAGAGTAAGAAGCTAACCGCTTCTGGAGCTCTGCTAGGGTGTTGTCTGCCCTGTACTCTTCGATAAAGCCCACCGCTGCATTGAAAATCAGTAATACAAGTATTATGTAGAAATCAGCCATGTGCCTTAGCATGTATGACAGGACAATCACAACCCAAAGCAGTATCGGAACAGGGCCGGTGAGTTTCTTCAGAAACATCATGGAATAATTCTTCTTTCTCTCTGTTATCCTGTTTGGACCGTATTGGGCCAACCGTGATTCTGCCTCTTTGCTGGTAAGGCCTGCCTTGCTTGACTTCAGTTCTGAGAATACCTTCTCCAACGTGTGTGCGAATTCTCTGCCCTCTGCCATAATAAAGAATTGACTGGTAGACTATAAAAGAGATGCGCTATTGGAACGTGTGTTTACCCCAAATGCGAAGGTCGATTCTCTTGCACTCTTTAAAGACCATTAATGCTCTTCTTGATGTAAGCGTATACCTGCTTCCCCTCCTCCGGTTTTGCGTATCGAGATCCTTTGAAATTACCTTTCTCTGCCGCACCCACTTGGAAAGCGGAACTTTTAGGCTTTATCTTGTCTTAGAGTTTTAGAAAATTGGTGTTGAGCTGCGTAAACGATTTTGCCTAAAAGCGCTGCAACGGCTTTAAGAGGTAAGATGTCTACGATTGTAGATTTTAGATTCTACGACGTTAAAAACGAAATAAAAACGAACAAATTAAATATCACCTTAAATATGTGTAAATAAAGTATATTGGTGATAGAAAATGAACAAAATAGGAATGACAACAATCGTTGTCACAATACTGGCGTTTGCCGGTATCATAGGCATCACAGCAGCACAGAGTGCCACAACGCACGCGCCGTTGACTGGAGCAACAACGCTCTTCAACGTACAGGGCGGTGCGAATGTGCAAAGCGGTCTGAATGTACAGAGTGGACTGAACGCACAAAGTGGGCCAGATATCCAGCAGGTTAGTGGAGGGCTTGACACGGCCTCAGCCGTGCGTACAGGAGCCGAGATTGACAACTGATGGAAAAATGGGTGCACATGGTCCCGCCGAACTGCACATGCGGGGCCGGTGCAATAGACAGTCTGATTATGTAAGGGTTGAGTATGTCAAAAAGTAGCGAATATATTGTAAGTGTTTCCGTTTTAACGGCTATGCCATTAGCTGGAATACCTATGGTAATTTTAGGGTATGATATGGTTCGTAGAGGATTAGTCAAGGCCCAGTTAATTAAAGAACTGGTCTTTATATCTGGCATAGTCATATTGTTTATGTGGATGTTACTTATGTACGCTTATCTGTTCCGGAAGCCTGTGCCGAAGCATGAAACAAAACGGTGAAATAGATGGGTAAGACATGGCATATGAAGAAAAGGATTCTCAGGGCGCTCTCTAAGCGACAGCGCACGCCAGGAGAAATAAGCAAAATCCTCGGGCTGGCGCCATCCACCGTAAGCGTGCACATCGCTGAACTGGAAAGAATTGGGGCAATAGAGAGAATTGAGAACGGTTATGCAAAAAAATGGAAGTATTACCGCATAAAGCCTGGCTTTGATATAGAGAAAACTATCCGCGCCAAGGAAGTCAACGTAATACCGCTCATATTTATGAGTATTGTCATAGCTGCGGCCATCGGTGTCAGCGCATTTATATTGATGGTGCAGCACGGTGTACCTGCATCTACTACATTGACAATACAACTTACTGATCCCCCAAGTGTACCTAACGGCACACAGGCCTTATTCATATCGTACTCGGATTTGCAGATCCATACACGTGGCTCTAAGGGGTGGATTAATAGCAATACAACTGGCATAGTAAACCTGATGTCATTATCAAACGTAAGCGAAGTTGTGGGTAGACTCAGGATGCCTATAAACGCCAGCATTGACATGATTAGGTTCAATATAACATCTGCAAGAATTCTCATCGGAGGTAAGATGTACAACGTAAATGTGCCAAATCATCAGTTAAGTGCAAACGTTCTTGGTAACGGACGCTTGACTGGCAAGATGTCGATATTAGTAGATATACGTAGCAAGATTGCAAGCACGAAAAATACGACTTTCGTTCTTGTAACTTCACTTAAAGCCTTCACGCTAAACAACATAGCCGCGAACGAACAGGTGGGATCTACGAACCAACTCAACGCAAGTGTAGAAAATGAACTAAATCAGGTAATGAGCAACAGAAATAATAGGACCGGATAAGATTTAATGTAGTGAGTCTAAGACTGTGGGTTTTCCCGTTCATTTTGTTAATCCGATTTGGCTTTTTGTCTAAACCCTAATCTCTCCTTTGGACAGGCTTGGATGCATCTTTGCTATGGCTATCGCACTCGCCTTGTTTGCAAGGATTATCGCTTCGGTGATGCTCTTTTTGGATGCAAGCGCAACAGAGAATGTAGCTACGAATATGTCTCCCGCGCCAGATACGTTGACTATCTCCTTTGCTACCGAGTGGAAGTCCTTTACCTTCGCCCCATCAAAGATGGTACAGCCCTTCTCTGATCTCTTCACTATTATCTTTGAGCCAGTCTCATTCGCTAGCCGCTTCCCTAACTTCCTTATCACAGAATCTTTGTTAGTGTTCTTAGTAGAGAATAACAGGCACAGCTCTTTTGAGTTCGGGATCATATAATCCGAGCCGAGATATAGGCTATAATGCTGCTTTGTGTCCACCACCACAGGTATATTTGCTAACCTTGAGGTCTCAATCACTGACTTGATTATGTTTTTGGTCATAAATCCCTTGTCGTAATCCGAGATAACTATTATGTCTGATGATTTAGAGTGCGTTTTGAAAGCCCCTATTATCCTTGATTCTGTTTCCTTGTTTACCATATGCCTTGATTCGTTGTCCACTCTTACTATAGTCTGAAAATACGGATGTGTAGCTATGTACCTAGTCTTTATTGTAGTGTACCTTCCATCCTCCTTTTGGACCTCAGACTTTATGCCCTCTCTTCTTAACATATTTTTCGCTATCTCGTTTTCTTTATCGTTTCCAATTATCGAAAAGAAGACAACATCAGAACCCAAAGCTCGCATGGTTGAACCGACAAGGCCTGCGCCCCCTATGAAGGTGTCCTCGCTTTTCTTCTCTAGAACAGGCACTGGCGCTTCAGGAGATATCCTATCCACCTCCCCGTACACGTAGCTGTCGATTATCAAGTCGCCGAATAGGCATATCTTTGGTTTTGAACCTTTTATAGCATCACCGAAATCTTGCAATAAAAATTGAATCGGAAGAGATATATATTAGTTGCGGGGTCGTCCTGCCTCTAAAGCGTGGATAGCCTAATTGTTGATTGTTAAGAGTTCCGCTTCTTTAGAACCATTACATACTCTTTCATTATGTGGTCGTATGTCTTCTCCAGTTTCTGCATATCCAAATCCTTTGGCGTCTCCCCATTTTCTGCAGCAGCGAGCTTGACAATCAGGGCCGTGAGGCTTTCTCTCATCCGTCGTATCTTCTCATCATGTTTCATCCTACCAAAGAATCATTAGAAGAGAAAATTTATACAGGTATCCATCTCTACACTATTGCATGCATCTTCCCATGGTTTGTATCGAATGTTATGGTGTAGACCTGTACAGAGCCGGCGGTGAGATTGAAGGAGACGGTATAATTAAAATGCAGGTAGTCATTCGTTTTGTTAATTTTGTATTGACTACTGATAGGTAAACGGTAGCGGGTATAGTTTGCAATAGTATAATTGCTATTCGTATAATTGTTGTATTCGTTTTGATAAAAGTTAAATTTTGAATATGTTACGCTTTGCAATGTTGGTGTGATGGTATTCGTTATTGAGGCATTATAGATTAAATCAGATAGGTTAGATGGGGTTATAGAAGGCGGCGGATTGATAGTTCCGACTATTGACAGATTTGTTATGTTAAGTGGGGATGGATATGGATTGTGTATATTAAATGACAATACGCCCTCATAGGTGTGATTTTGATAGGTACCAGACAATAAAACACTAGTAGGTATTGTAGGCGATATGAAAGTGGTGCTGGATAGAGTTTGGTTGCCAATGACTACTGTTAATTCATGAGCACCCATACTAAGGTGCTTGTTATAGACCACCAAATAATTGTAGTATCTAGTAAAAGTGGTCTGGTTACCATCTATATATAAGGTTATTTGCGGATTTGTTAAATTGATGTTGCCCAAATTTAAAATCGAGGTATTGTTGGTATAACCGAAAAAGTCGAGATTTGGGGATATGGTTTTATTGTAAAACATTGCTGTCCAGAAATAACTTGCATATTCAGTCAATGCAAGCCTGTAAAAGAGGTTATGTGTTGCAGTGTTATTGTTTATTCGTGGAAAACCATGTTCAATCACATTAATACTGTATATGGACGCGAGCCAGTCATTCGCAAGACTTCCTAGAGAAAGAGAGTCATAAAAGTTTCCGTTTAGCATCGTTGTAAAAGTTATAGTACTGCCAATGCGGGGCGGTGGTAATGCAAGCCCTATGCCAAGGTCATTGGAGGTGGTGGTCTGGTTTTTTGATGGCAAACTTCCAAAATAATTATTATGGAATAAGGAAACAAGGACCTGCGATATATAAAAAAGGTTAATCACCATACCCTGCAGTTCGTACGTTGATTGAAGAGGAGACACTTTTTCTGGGATAATCTCTTGTTGATTTTGACTTGTTATGGCGGTTCCTGCAAATATGTGCAGAGAATCAAAAGCGGTGAGTTCTATCAGTCTTACAAGAGGATTATAGGTGTACCAGTCGGCCTTATTTACTCCTTGAAGAGAAGAGCTGTTAATCTGCGACTGTATAGATCCGTTCCGACTTGCTAATTTTGCAAGTGTAAGTACTGAAGTGATGTTCTGTTGTGTATTAGACATTGCGACTAAACCTTGGTATGTTGTCTCTATTTGTAAATAGCTGTAGTTTGTTGGTGAAGTATTTGTAGTAATTGCACTATAAAAAGCACTCTTGTTAGCCAACATGTATCTTAAGTTGCCGCCGTATGCATGTATCTTTGTATTTAGCGAATTTAATGCCATTTTGTTGTCTGTGGATATCTGATAACTCGAATACAAAGAGATTGCGGCGTAAACTATTATTACTATAACAAACAGATATAAGATAGGCTTCCAATTGGTCGATATATACTTTATTGCACTAATATTTTTAGAGTATGCCAAGCCAAATAAACTTCCTAAAAGGAGAAAAGCGATACCCACTACCAACAAAGTAAAATCTATAAGTGACATAAGTATGATTATTCCAGAGAGGTTAGATATGCTTGTAGAGAGACCGCTACCTCCAGCTAAAGCAGGAAGAATTGTAGCAGAATTTGACGTTACAAATTGTAAACCATAGTTTTCAAATAAAAGGGTCATCACTATTACTGAAACAACAGTTATAATTGCCATTGCAAGCGCAACTTTCGAGTATTTATTTATTTGTGTAATATTTCTGGTTTTAAGTCTGAAGCTTACGAACAAGACTGCTAAGAAAATTGCTATTGCTACTATTATGTAAATGACTATTGCAAAAGAGAGGGAAGATAAGATTGTGGCAGTAGCTTGATGAGTTAGTGGACTTTGAGAAGCAGATTCAATGGAAGATTCTATGGAAAGTGCACCTGCAATTTTAGCAGAGATGCCTATTAACAAGGCTAACAGGATTATATACGCCCCTAATGAAATAAACCTCCTTGCAGTTTTTGGATATGCTGTTGGTTTTATAACTGGTGGTTTGTATACGATTGCCATGATGCCTCCGATAAAGAGTAGTAATGCAGGTATAATTGCAATAATAAAACGTGTAGAAAATAGAATGACGTATAGCGATTCTATTATCAGAAAAATTCCAGCCGCGGTATGCCTTGAAGGAAATAGTAATATGAGTAAACCTTGTATGATTGCAAAGAAACTGACTGACATAAGAAGTAAGTAGGGTAGGGGG
>JAJYTZ010000013.1:0-813 GCA_021792775.1 Microcaldota archaeon | reverse complement strand
ATTTGCATTGATAATGCTATTAATAGACGGATTTACGTAAGTTAGAATAAGAACCAAACCTGAGATAATTACCAACAAGGCGATTATATACCTTAACAACGGCTTATCTCTTATCCCCATTTTATCTGATATGTAATTAGGAGAGTAGATTAAAAATGTTTAGGTCGGGTTGTTGCGTCCACAATTCTGTGAGGACCTGTTCTTCCACAAGGATGATGTCTGTGAATAAGGCAGAAGTGACCGGTTTTGGACCAGCAACAGAGAATAGATGGCTATACTCTATTGAATGTGGATTGGGAGGTCTATTCTTATTTGATGATGCCATCACCCATATTATGGAACAGAGACCAAAGCTAACCCCCACTAAAAGTTTAAATAACTGAAAAGTTATATATTTGTGTGATAACTTGGCGGAAGAATTTAAGGTTATAATAAATAATCCTAGTGAGAGGCACGAGGTAGAGCAGCGGCGCAAGTCTTACTCTACGGAGGAGAGATGGGGGCTATGCAAGATCGAGGATACTGAGAACGGTAAAAGTGTGTTATATCGGAAAGTGACAATAAGGGCTTATACAGAAAGTGGTGAACGCGAGACGAGTGCACTCTTCCCGGCCGGAATATCTGTCGGAAAAATAGGCAAGGACGGCAATCCGTACGTAACCAGAATAGATGAAGCAGAGAAGGAAAAGGTCGCAGAAAAACTGAGGCGTTTCTTAAGACTGGAGGAAGACGTCCCAGTAAATTTTGCCTGATGCGTTTGTAGTTGACGCCCTTGCCGGGGCTACCCATAAACTAATCGCTTCACCATCGATA
>JAJYTZ010000012.1 GCA_021792775.1 Microcaldota archaeon | reverse complement strand
TAAAGAAATTTGGCAATGCCCCTGTGTTAATAACCTACGATCAAGAAATGAAAATTGATGGAATAAAGACCATTCCGGCATGGAAATGGTTATTACAATAGTGGGCCCGCGGAGAATCGAACTCCGATTCTCAGCGTGTAAAGCTGACGTCTTGGCCGTTGGACTACGGGCCCCGCTTTGCATTCTTCCTGCAGAAATCGTTTATCTTAAGTATCGCATCCTCTAAAATATCTTTTGGTGCGAGCGATACAACCCTAAAGTGATCTCTTGCCCCGAATCCGGCTCCTTCCCTTACCCATACACCCTTTTCTTTCATGAGCCTGTAGACAAAGTCCTCATCGCTTTTTACCTTCATCTCGCCGAACTTTATCTTCGGGAACAGGTAGAACGCCGCGTGCGGCTTCCTTACCTCTATGTATTCGTTCTCAGATAAGAGCTTGAATGAGAACATCACCCTCCTTTCTATCTCTCTTGCTATCCTTCTTGTCTCCCTTTCATGTTCCTTTCTGTTCTTCATAGCCCCAGCTATCGCGTATTGCGCAGTCGTGTTCACACACAGCCTTGTGAGCGTATAATCTACCAGCTTGTTCTTTATCTCCATTGACTTCTTGTCTTTTTCTGGTGTTATGAGGAAGCCGATCCTGAAACCTGTGGCATCGAAGTTCTTCGATGCTCCATTCATTATCATGTAAGGGACTCCTTTCGCGACCTCCGATATGCTCGTATATTCAACATCGCTGAATATCATCTCATCATATATCTCATCGCTTATTATGAAGATGTCATTATCTTTCGCCAGTTCAACTATCCCCATCAGCGCCTTTCTCTTTAGCACCGTACCTGTCGGATTGTTCGGATTTGTCACCATCATATACTTTGGCCTTTTCTTTCCGATCTTTCTCAGATTCCTTCCTACCTTATCCACGTCTATATTCCAATCATCCTCCTCTTTGTAATCTTCTGTAATCACCTTACCTTCATTCATGCGCACATATATCGGATACTGCATGTAATAAGGCCTGAAGAGTATCGCCTTGTCATTTCTGTCTATGAACGCACTGTTTATCATTGATATCCCTTCAGATAATCCGTGCGTCGTTACAATTGACTCCCTATCGAGTTCCAAGCTATACATTCTTTTATACCTCGCTATTATCGCATCCTTAAGCTCCGGTAGTCCGTCCCCTCTTGTATAGAATGTCTTTCCTTCTCTCAGTGCCTTTATGTAAGCGTTTATCACATACCTCGGTGTCTTGAAGTATTTTACAGGGTCTCCGCTGTCAAGGCTTATTATCCTCCTGCCCTCCTTCGACAGAAGGTCTGCGTACCTTCCTTCCTCTGAGAATATGCTGTCAGCGAACCTGCTCCTCTTTGATAATATGCTCGTACGTACACCTAATCTACTAATTTTGCACTCTCAATTATAAAGGTACCGAAATCTCCCTCTCTTTCTATCCTATGTTTTTCTATAAATATCCTTTTCGAGAAAAGGGGCGCATTAAGCACAAAACTCTCCGCCTCTCCTCCTTCAAAGCACATATTTATCCCATATTTCTCGTTAAGCGCCCTCAGCCTCTCTATCATCGGCGCGTCTATTCTCTTCCCAAGGTATGAGATATCCATCCCTTCCGCCGCCACCTTTGTTATTATCGCCTCATAGCTCTTCGAGAGAGTCTCCAGCTCTCTTAATGGATTTATCCCCCAAAGGGGGGCGATATGCCGTATGCCTAACTTTTTGCATATTTTCTCTACCCTATCTTTCTGATAAGTGCTTGCAATTGCTCCAGTTATAAGGACAGATACCCTGTTCTGTCTAAGTCCCTCCTCAAGATCGATTAGCTCCTCTTCTTTTACTCCGTCGGTGTCAACAAAAAGGTGCATTATTCCCATAGCCTCTGCCTGCATTGGACAGAATTCTATGTTTGGCTTGTGAAACATGAAACTGTCGCTATTTGCAGACCTCATGGTAATAAGAAGTTCCGGTTTTGTCCCATGTTCCGCTGCGATATGCAGCGCCAGAGTGGAATCCTTTCCACCGCTGAAGAGCCCAGCTATCACTAAAACACCAATAGTAAAGGATTACTGCAAAACATTATTAATGCTCTGCCGCAATATCTAAATGTTGTTTTGAGAGCTTCGGGTGCTAAAATAAGCGGTGCGGTAGATATATCATGGATGACCGGCGGGAAGCAAGGTAGCGGGATAGATGTCGCGCTTGGCCTGTTCTCAAGGATAATGATAAGATACGGGTATCACATATACGGCTATAGGGAGTACCATTCAAACATAATGGGAATGCACAGCTACTTTATAGTGAGAACCACAGAGACCGAGAAAAATTCCCTTGGGAGCAAGGTAAACCTTGCTGTCTTTTTCGATAAAGAGTCCGTTTTCGGAGAGAAGAACAGGCATGCTGAGGTAATACATAACGGTCATGTTGGTGATATAGCGCCCGGAGGAACATTGATAATCGATAGCACACTTGACAGGTCCATGATTCAGAGGAGCGACATACAGATAATCCAGATAGATAGCACAAAGATCATATACAATGTAGCTGCACGCCTTAAGAAAGGGCCGGCTGAGCTCACAATAACACGAAACGTGATCGCGGTTGCCGCGTCTGCATACCTGATGGGAATAGACACCGATACTCTAATGGAGATGATAAAAGAGGAGTTTAGGAACAAGCCAGTAACCGTCATACAGACAGATTCCGAAATCGCCAAAGAGACCATTGCGTATATGTCCTCAGAAAAGATACAGACGATTATGCAGCTCAAGAGGCGCGAACACAAAGGCAGGTATATGTATACCGAGGGATTCACTGCTGCCGCGCTCGGCAAAGCGATAGCAGGGTGCAAAATCCAGGTATATTATCCGATAACGCCCGCAAGCGACGAGAGCACATTCATAGAGTCCCACCCTGAATTTAAGATGAGGGTGGTGCAGCCTGAGAGCGAACTTGCGGTCATTTGCATGGTAACTGGCGCCGCCATAGCTGGAGCACGGGCGGCAACATCCACATCAGGTCCAGGCCTCTCACTTATGACTGAAGCGATAACATACGCAGGCATAACAGAGACTCCTATTGTTGTGGTAGACCATCAGAGAGGCTCTCCGGCTACAGGACAGCCCACCCGCACAGAGCAGGGAGACCTTGCCTTTGTGGTAAGCCAGGGCCACGGAGATTTTGGGAGAATAATCGTTGCGCCAGGGACAGTCAACCAATATGTCGAGATGACCGCAAACGCATTCAACTATGCGGAGAGATACCAGCTTCCTGTGATAGTGCTGGGGGAAAAGGCAATCGCGCAAGCATCGATATCTATGGATGCGGATTTCATAGAATCATTCAAGAGCTCATATAAAATAGACCGCGGCAAGCTAAACCTCGGAAACGTACAGTTAAAGGATGGCGAGGATTACAAGCGGTTCAAGCTTACTGACGATAAGATATCAGAGAGAATAATACCTGGCAACCCCTCCGCAGTAATGTGGCTTACTGGAGATGAGCACGACGAGTACGGTCATCCATATGAAGAGGCGAAGAACAGGACAGCCATGATGGAGAAGAGATTGGGAAAAGACGCTCTAATACTCAGAGAGCTTCCCCAAAGCGCGAAATATGAGTTAACGGGAGACCCATCTAAGGCTGACCTCTTAGTGGTGAGCTGGGGCGGCGCAACAGGAGGCATAATCGACTGTGCTGATGACTCCATATCCTTCCTCCAGATAAGACTTATGCTTCCTTTCCCAGAGGAGATAAAAGAGATAATAAGCAAAGCGAAAAAGACGGTCTGCATCGAGGGCAACATATCCGGCCAACTGCGCGCACATATAGCCTCGAAGACAGGAATACTCATAGAAAACCAGATACTCAAGTACAATGGCCGTCCGATGAAATACGACGAGCTCGCAGGCGCGATATCAAAGATCAAAAACGGAGAGAAAAAGGTTGTTTTGAATGACGATTAGCTTAAAGGATCTTGATCCACACGAGATGAATGATTGGTGCCCCGGCTGCGGGGACACTGGAATCTTAGCAGCGCTAAAGAACACCATAGTTAACCTGAATCTCGATCCGCATAAAACAGTTATCGTCTCAGGCATCGGCTGCTCATCGAAGCTTCCCAACTTTATAAACACAAACGGAGTGCATACCCTTCACGGCAGGCCGATACCTTTTGCGGAAGGGATAAAGCTAGCGAACCCAGACCTCACAGTTGTCATAGACAGCGGAGATGGCGATACATACGGGATAGGAGTGGGCCACTTTATAAGCGCAGGGAGAAGAAACGTCGACATAAAGCTCTTTGTGCACGACAATGGCGTATACTCCCTTACAAAAGGGCAGGCGAGCCCCACGCTTCCCGAAAACAGAAAGGTAAAAGGCATACCGGAGCCAAACATTAACGGGGCGATAAACCCGCTGCAATTGGCTCTTTTCTCAGGATACACATTTATTGCAAGAACAACAAGCTATAACATCAAAGAGCAGGTCGACCTTATGTCTAAGGCGATAAAGCACAAAGGACTAGCGCTAGTAGATATACTACAGGGATGTCCAACATACAATTATGAGTTTACCTCTTCACAATGGTTCCTTCAGCACACCAAGTCCCTTCCACCAACATACGATCCGCTGGTAAAGAACCCTGCAGACATGAATGAGGTGAAACAGAAGAAGAAGGATGCGCTCTCTATGATGATGGAAGACGACGATATGAGCATACATACCGGCGTGTTCTTCCAATGGGAGAATCCTGACACTTTCGAGAGCAGGTTGCAGAGCAGGAATATACCTCCGCCTCTGAGCCAGCAGATAGCCGACAAAGATAACAATAGTACTGTAGATCTGGCAAAGACACTAAGCTCTCTGATCGTCTGAGCTCCAATCGCTCGAAGGACATATCCTATTCAGTACGCATTCCGAGCAGAATTTCTTCCGTGCAGTGCACACATCCCTACCGAGGGCAATGAAGAGGTGGGTAATATTGCCCCAATCCCTCCTGTTAACAACCCCCATGAGCTCTTTTTCTATTACTGCCGGGTTTTTTGAATCCGTCAGCCATAGCCTGTTTGCAACAGTTACGCAGTGAGTATCTATGGCTACTCCCTCGCTCCTTCCAAAAGCGTTGAAAAGGATGACATTTGCCGTCTTCCTGCCGACGCCCGGCAACTTAACCAGTTCGTCCATCTCCTCCGGCACCTTCCCATCAAAATCCTTTACTATCATCCTTGCAGCCATTACTATATTTTTTGATTTAGACCTGTAAAGTCCTATCGATTTTGTATACTTATACAGCTCTTGAGGTCTAACTTTTGAGAAGTTTCTGACATCATTATATTCCATGAAAAAGGCTGGCGTTATCTTATTAACAGATGCATCTGTGGACTGCGCGGAGAGGACAGTCGATACGAGCAGTTCCCACGGATTTTTAAACTTCAGCGAGGTCTGCATCTCAGTCTTATACCTTTTCTTCAGGAGCTTAAGTATCTCCGCAACGTACTCTCTTTCGCTTATTCCCATCTTATCAATAAGGATGGGACAGAAAGGATTTAATGGTTGAATGCCAATCATCATTATGGTGCTTGCGGATCTGCACATACATTCAAGGTTTGCGATGGCGTGCAGCGATAGCATAAATATGCGCTCTCTGGCGCAGACCGCAATAAAGAAAGGTATAGGAATATTGGGCACAGGAGACATACTCCACAGGCAATGGATAAAAGAAGCGGAAGAGGAGCTCGAAGAGGTAAGAAAAGGGATGTATAGGTTAAAGGGAGGCGCGCCGTCACCCCTATTCATACCAAGCGCAGAAGTCTCCACAGTTTTCTATGACGGGGGAAAAGCCCGAAAGATACATAACTGCATATTGCTCCCAGACATAGAGTCAGCAAAGAGCCTTAGTTCAACGCTCTCAAAATACGGTGAGATGGATTCAGACGGAAGGCCGACAGTGAACATGAGCGCGGCAGAGTTTGTGGAGGTATTATTCCAGACAGAGCCGAACGCGTTCGTTTTTCCTGCGCATATCTGGACTCCCTACTTCGGCGCGTTGGGTAGCATATCCGGATATGATTCGATAAAAGAGGCATATAAGGACCAGTCAAAGAGGATACATGCAATAGAAACAGGGCTCAGCAGCGACCCTCCGATGAACTGGTTGATAAAGGAGATGGACAGCATGGCTCTCGTCTCCAACAGCGACATGCATTCATTGATGAACAAGGGCAGGGAAGCAAACAACCTCAATATAGATAAAGAGAAAGCGGAATACAGGGATATCGTAAGTTCGATCAAAGGAAGGAAGGCAGAAGGGCTTGCCAGCACAATCGAATTCTATCCGGAAGAGGGGAAATACCATTATGACGGACACAGAGACTGCAACTTTTCGGTAGATCCGCTTACAGAACACATACAGAATTGCAGAGTATGCGGAAAGCCTCTTGTAAGGGGAGTACTCCACAGGGTCGCAGACCTTTCAGAGAGGACAATCGGATACATGCCAGAGAGCGCCAAGCCATACATACACCTCATCCCGCTCATAGAGCTCATATCGCATTCGATGCACAAGGGAAAATACACAAAAGCGGTCGGGGAGACATATGATTTGCTTGTGAAAGGGCTTTCTACCGAGTTCAATGTGCTGATAGACGCGAGCTTCGACCAGATATCGGAGATAGCAGGAGAAGAGATTGCGGAAGCGGTAAAGATGATGCGGGAGGGAAAGGTGAGCATAACTCCGGGTTATGCAGGCGTCTTCGGAAAGATAGAAATAGCTGATGCACCACCAGAGCCGCATAAACACAAGCAACTAGGTCTCGACGAATTCTGACAGGAAAAGGATCGCGAATCGAAGCGATTTGAATCATACGTTAACTATATATATTTCCTCCTGTATAATAGAATAGTGATTACATGCAGAGTTCAGTATCAATAGGCGGAAAGGCGCCGGAGTTCAAATTAAAAGCATTCTTTCCAAAGGATGACAGAATAACAGAGTTGGAGATACCAAAGGCGGACGGGAAGTGGAAGATACTCACATTCTATCCGGGAGACTTTACCTTCGTCTGCGCTACAGACATAGAAGCGTTTATGGAGCTAAAGGAACAGTTTGAGAAGAACGGCGCAGAGGTTTACGCGATAAGCACAGACAGTGTCTTCTCCCACAAAGGATGGGCGCAGGCCTCCCCGAGAGTTAGCAAGAGTGCGATACCTATGATTGATGATTACAAGAAGGAGATAACATCAGCTTACGGCTTCTTAAATGAGGAGAGTGGTGCTGCAAGGAGGGGTGTAGCGATAATAGACCCGCAAGGAAGACTGCAGTACTTTTCAGTATTCAATGACGCTTTAGGCAAGGATGCAGAGCATATATACACCGCCTTCATGGCCCTAAAAAAGATAGCTGAGACAAAGCCGGAAGATGGGCACATATGTGCGATACCAGCAAACTGGCGTGTCGGAAAGGATTCCCTTAACATAGACACAGTGAAAGATATTGGAAAACTCTGACTCAGCTTATACCGTGCTGGCTCTCCCATCAGTATTATATACCTTGCTGAAATAATACAACAAGTCAACAGACAGCCGTGTCTTTATGAAGAATAATAAATTGCTTGCAGTAGTTAGGATAAGGGGCAGAGTCGGGGTCAGAAACGACATAGCAGAAACGCTAGAAAGGCTAAGGCTGAAGAGAGTCAACAACTGTGTGATTATCAAGCCCACTCCATCATACACAGGTATGCTGAACAGCTGCATAAACTATGTGACATATGGGGAAATAAACGACGAAACCCTAAGCAAACTTCTTGAAAAGAACGGGATAAAATCAGACTACAAGACATTGTCAGAGAAGGGACTGGATAAGGAGACAAGAGAGAAGCTTCCATTCAGGCTCCACCCTCCAAGAAAGGGATACAAGAGCGTGAAGAGGAGCGTGAAGAACGGCGGATCGCTGGGTTACATGGGCGAAGAGATAAATTCGCTGTTAAAGAGGATGGTCTGATGGTAATAAGAAGAGAGAAAAGAAGCAGAAAACTCCACAGAACGAGAGTATGGGGGGTAGGCAACAAGAAGAATGCGAGAGGAAAAGGGACAAGGGGAGGAGTAGGGAAGGCAGGCTGGAGAAAATCCAAATTTACCCAAATGACTGCACACCGTCCGGAAGAGATAAGGCAAAAAGGATTCTTCAGATATGGAAAGGAAAAGAAGTTAGAGATAACTCTCAGAGATATAAGCAGGATGGCGGAACAAAGCGGTTCGAAGGAGCTTGACCTAAGCAGGTACAGCGTCCTGAGCAACGGCCAGATAAGCGAAGGGCTGACAATAAAGGCGAGAAAGTTCTCGGCGAAGGCGATAGAAAAGATAAATGCCGCAGGAGGAAAGGCGGTAAAGGAGGAATAAGGCGTATGTCAAAAAAGAGCATGAAAATCTCGTTCTATACGGATACGTACTTACCCGCAGTTGACGGGGTTGTGAGCTCGATAAGGGAGTTCAAACGCGAGCTAGAGTCGAGAGGACACACAGTATTCCTAATAACAAGCGGAAATTCAGAGACAAGAAGGATAGCCTCCAAAGGGAAGAACATCATAGTGACCCCGAGCATAAGGTTCAGGAAGTATCCGCAGTATAACCTGTCTGTGCTGCCATTCATAGATATAGCGAAGGTGAGAGTGAGAAGTTCTGATATAGTGCACGTGCATACCCCGTTTGTCATGGGAATATATGGGATCATATCAGGAAGGATAAGGAATGTGCCGGTAGTATGGACATTCCATACGATGTTTACTAACAAAGATGCGATAAACCAGTATGTCCCGGGAAACGAGAAGCTCAGGAAGCTTATAAAGAAGCATTCATGGTCTTACATAAAGTTCATCGCGAATAGGTGTGATGCAGTTATAGCGCCTTCGGATGCGGTAAAGCATATGCTCAACAAAAGAGGGATAAAGAATACTGTAGTGGTGCCAAACGGAGTAAATACCAACAGGTTCAGAAGAGAAAAAGGCGGCGCCTCTCCTTTGAGGAAGAGACTGCTGGGCGCAGACAAGGCGATAGTGCTATACGTCGGGCGGCTGAGCAAAGAGAAAAACCTGGAGACACTCCTCAAGGCCGCAAAGTTGCTAGAAAACAGGCCAATAAGGTTTGTGATAGTAGGAGATGGGCCGTACGCAGAGACTATAAAGAATAAGGCGTCAAGGCTGGGACTCGGAGGAAAGGTAACATTTGTGGGTAAAATAACAAAAGATCTGCCTAAATACTACAACGCTGCAGATTTGCTGTGCCTTCCCTCGACATTCGAGACACAAGGAATAGTATGCATAGAAGCAATGTCATGCGGAAAGCCGGTAGTTGGGGCTGATTACCTCGCCCTGAAAGAGGTAATCAGGAACGGGAAAAACGGGGAGAAATTCAGGCCGAAAGATGCAAAAGACTGTGCAAGGAAAATAGAGAAGGTTATAAATAACATACGCTTATATAAAGAGTGTGAGTCCACAGCTGAGAGATATTCGATAAGCGTGGTCACAGACCAACTTCTATCACTTTATGGCGACCTGATAAGGAGTAAATCTGAGAAACAAACCGGGAAAAGGGGATAAACTGTCAGAAGAAAGAACGGATAAAGATATAATACCAGTAGCGCAGAGCGGCGAAAAGGCAACTGTCGTAGTTCATGAAGGCAAAGGGGTGGCTCCAAACCCAGCTCAAAATGTAGCCACGGATACAAAGAATAAAGATAATGGGCATCGTTCTCAGAGGGACGGAAGACCATCGCTCGGGGATATAGTCAGAAACTCCACCAATCCGGACGCAAAGAGGATAAAGGAGGAAATAGATTCACTACGGAAGAAACGGGACAGACTCGTGGCGGATATGCGCGCCTCGAGAAGATCCTTTAACTACAAAAACGATGAGTACGCGGCCCTTACTAAATTCTTGGAAAACGAATCGAACAAGCCCAATCAATCTGAGATAACCCGCCTCAAGAAAACGAAAAACAGGCTGGAGTTCAGGCTTTCGACAGAGCCGAGAATGAGCCTTGAGACAGAGCGTGACCTCATAAGGAAGATAGATGAGGTGGGGAAGGAACTAAGGGAAATGCTCAGGTATTCTAGCCTAGAGAGAAAGCAGAAACTCCTAAAGGGTGACATAGAGAGATATGCATCCAGGATAGAGGAGATATCAAAAGAATTGGACAAGATGAATAATAATTTCGATACTATGTATACGGAGTTGAAAAAGGTTCTTGGGATAGGAAGCCACGAGACGAGACCGCAGAGGTACGGGCAAAAGTCCCATCAGATATCCCAAGAGAAGAAGAAACAGCTACCTCCACAGGAAATAAACCTGGAGGATATAGCAGTGATAAAAAGAAAGCCGGACAAGAATGCAAAAAACGAAGGCAAGGAAGAAAAAATATGAATAACGATTGCAGAGAAGCACGGTAAGTGCACGCTAGTAGTCGGAAATATAAACAAAAAAGCAAAAAAGAAAAAGAGATGATAATGTATGGAAATAACATTTTTAGGAGCAGTGAACGAAGTTGGAAGGAGCTGCTTCCTCATAGAGGCAAAAAGGACAAAGATACTGTTAGATGCAGGAGTGAAACTGGGAGAGACAATAGACTATCCTGTAATAAAAGACGAGGTAATCCGCGAGATAGACGGCATAGTGATAAGCCATGCGCATCTTGACCACTGCGGATTCCTTCCGCATCTATACAGCAAGGGTTACTCAGGAACAGTATATGCGACAAAGCCAACGATAGAGCTAATGCAGGTTCTCCTGAGCGATTATATCCGCGTTTCTGAGACAAAAGGACTCCAGAAGAACGTGGTAAACAAGATAATGAAAAGTTCGAGGATGCTTGAATACAGGCAGGAAATAAGGATAAAAGACCTGACCATAACCCTTATACCTGCTGGGCATATACTCGGAAGCGCCCTGATAAAGGTGAGCGACGGAAGGGAATCAGTCATATACACAGGCGACATAAACCTGTCCAGGACAAAATTGCTAAACCCGGCAGAACTGCGGCAGCTGCAGGCAGATGCTCTTATAATGGAGAGCACAAACGGGGGAGAGGAAGACATAATGAGGACAGAAAAAGAGAACATCAGTTTATTGACAGGCATAATAAACAACACAATACTGGGGGGCGGGAAGGTGCTGGTCCCAAGCTTTGCCACAGGAAGAGCCCAAGAGGTATTGCTTATACTTGATGATTATATGACATCAGGCAGAATCCCAAAGGTTCCGATATACATGGATGGGATGATAAATAAGATGCTTAGGATACACAGGCATAATATGGTATACTGCAGGAAGGAGCTTCAGATGAAAATACTGATGAGCGACTCAGACCCATTCAAGAGCGAAAACTTCTTTGAGGTTAAGGGAAAGGTGGAGCGGAGCAAGATAACAAGTTCAGACCAAAGTTCTATAATAGTGACAACCAGCGGAATGCTGAGCGGGGGGCCGGTGCTTTTCTACATAACGAAATTTGCAAAAGACAAGATGAATGTGATGGTATTCGTAGGATATCAGGCGGAAGGGACTCTGGGAAGGTCGGTAAAGGAAGGGGAACGAGACATAGAGATAGACGGGAAGAAGATACACATAAGCATGGATGTAAAATATGTGAGGATATCCGGGCATGCGGACAGGAAGCAGCTAGAGTCAATTCCAGAGAAGATAATTGGAGTAAAGAAGATATTTGTGGTGCACGGCGATCCGGAAAGGTCGGAGTCGATAAGGAGTTTCCTATCAAAAAGGTATGATGCGATAATACCGAAATTGGGGTCTAGGCATATGGTTGCTGAAAGGCATGTCAGCACAGAACATGAAAGGAAAGGTACCGAGCAGCATAGACATCACCAATATGTGGATACCAGAGAAGAACACTCAAGACTGGAAATGTCAAATCTCAAAATCCAGGAAGAGCAGTATCGGAAGAGGCATGAAGAAGAGATAGACAGTGCCAAGCACGACGCATACGTGCCTCACTTCGAAGAGAAAGCGAGGGGGCAGAATGAACAACCAGAGTAATCCGAGAACATCACGTTGCCGGGCGAGTATGCACAGGCATAAACGTTCACACAAGGTTTAAATAAGATTCCCCTAAAAATTCCTAAGGGTAAGGGCATGGCAAAGAAACAAGGAAAGATGAAAAAGAGCGAGATAAAGGCGGAGATGGAAGCAATCAAAAAGTTGAAAAGCGTAGCGTCCATACTCAATGCGGATGAAATGGAGAATGCGTTTCTTCAGGGCTCAAGCAGCGCTTCGGAAAGCATGGACGACAGCGTAGCAGGGGATGTTCTCAACAGCTTGCACGGAAAGAACATTGGGATAGAGAGGCTTGAGAAGATGGAAGCAGACGGAAAAAGAAAGATGCGGAGGAGGAATCCGCAGGGAAACATAAAACCGCATAAGGTACACAAGGCAGTAAGAAAAGTGATATCTACCAAAAAGAAGAAGTCGAAAGAGAAAAGTTCAGCAAAGAAACGTAAAAGAAAGTAGGGGGCTCATGGCTCAGTAGTAGAGCGCCCGCTTTGCAAACTCAGAAGAGCTCAAAAGAGCGGGAGGCCGCGGGTGCGAATCCCGCTGAGTCCATCTTATGGTTTTCTTTTTAAGCAGCAAAGATATTTATATACTGTCATCCTAATATAACAATATAGTTATATTGAGATGATATTATAAAAACATTACAGCTATACCAGATAAGAGACCTTGCGATGGCATCAAAGAGGTCAGTCTTTTCAGTACAACAACTTTCTAACCTTATCAGCAAACCAAGGGCGACATCAACAGTATATCTATCCAGACTTGTAAAAAAGGAGCTTGCAACTAAGGTAATGAAAGGCACCATCTCCTTTGTCGATGATACATTTGTTATAGCAACCCAACTTGTAGAGCCTTCTTACATCTCACTTGATTCGGCTTTGCTATTCCATGAAATCATCCGGCAGGTTCCAAGAGAGATAGAGTGCGTAACCAGTAAGAATTCATTAAGGTACGACAGGATGGGAATTATCTATCATAAAATTCCGGAGAGACTGCTTTTCGGATATCAAAGGCACGCAAAATCCGGAAGTTACATATTTGTTGCGGAGCCAGAGAAGGCAGTGATAGACGGCATATACTTGAACAAGTACGGTAAGACGGAACTGGAGGAATTGATGCCAAAGCTCAATCATAGGAGGCTCAATGAGCTGTCAAAAGGCTTTAACGGGAGAGGAAGCAAGAAGATAAAGGCGATGATTCAATGATGGATAAGGACGGACTAACCGAGATTGCAAAACTGATGGGTATGAAACCCTGGCAGCAGGAAAAACATTATATCCAATATATCGTGCTCAACAGTATCGCGGAGGAGCCGCTGGTCTTCAAGGGCGGCACATATCTCTGGTTTACTCAAGGGCTTGCCAGATTCTCAGATGATCTTGATTTTACCGCATCAGAGCCTCTTTCACACGATGTGGCTGATAGGGTATCGCGTAACCTCGCTCTTTTCGGGGTTGAGAACAAGATAAAACCAATAACAAATAACGAAACTGCTCTTTCCTTCAGAATCAGCGCAAAAGGTCCGCTCAATACTGCTAAGATAGATGAGTGCATTATTTATGTGGAAATCAGCAAGAGAGAGCAGGTACTGAGGAAGACGCTGCCCATGAAACTCGATTATCCTCCATATTTACTGCCTATCAAGACCATAGCGGGCATGGCACTTGACGAGGTGGGGGTGGAGAAGGTTCGTGCAATCTTTGCCAGAGAAAAAGCGCGGGACGTATATGACCTACAATACCTAATAACTAAAAAGAGAATAAAGTTTGAAGAAGGTCTCATAAACTCCAAACTAGAATACTATAAAATGAAGTTCTCTCCAGAATTATTCCTAAAAAAGGTCTCGGGCCATCAGAGCTATTACAATAGAGAGCTTAGGGGCATAGTCTTTGGCAGGTTACCCAAATTTGATGAAATAAAAGACACGATATCGGATTGGGCAAAGAAGTAACGCTGCATCAAGATATTGATAAGCGTTCTGTTCGCACCGAGGAGGCCGCGGGTGCGAATCCCGCCAAGTCCTCATTCAGTTTATAACTTATTCCAAATAAAATTATAACGGTACCATACAATGATTGAGGCAAACGCAAAGAGAAAGAAGACCATATAGCAATATAAAAAGAGAAAAGAAAAAAAGAAGGAGGGAATGGTAAAGAGGAAGAAGAGATAGATTGGAAGTGAAGGTTGCTATATAAATTACGCGTTGTAATAATTTACTATCGTAGGGATAGTATGATTAAGGAACTGGCTGCAGTATTTGATGAAGGGAGCGTCAAGGAGAAGATGCGGAAAAGACTACCTCACCTATTTCATCTTGCAGAATTAGAAAGTTCGAGAGCTGGTAAAATAGGCATGCAAGTAGGTTCGGTTAGAGAAAATGTAATCAATGCCTTCTTAATATACAAATTCGGAGAGCAGAATGTTGAAACTGAAGAACCCATCACAGAAGCTGAAGTAGACGTGAAGTTGTTTGGTAAACCAATATCAATAAAGACGGCAACAGGTAAAGTGCCAGCTAGTGTAAAACTAATCTGGACTGTAGATGCAATAAAAGCAAGGGAATTTTCTAAAAGATATTTTCCAAGTTGCGATTTAATATTTGTCCATGTAAACTGGGATAGTGAAGGAGGGATTTACTACATACCAATTGAAGTTCAGAAGAAAATTTTTGTAAAATTAGGCAGAGGCAAATATATCAAACTGCCGAAGGCAGGAACTAATCCACGAGGTGTAGAAATAACTAAGGAGGCATTAAAAACCTTGATGGCTGATGCTAAAACGAAGAAGATATTAATTAAGTGGACTAAAACTAATATAGAGTATAATCCTTATAAGAGATGGATTGACTTATGGGATGAAGAATAATGTCAACAGCACCTAAGAAAAATGGAAGTCAAACAAGTTCTTTCGGTAGTCCGAGTAGACAAAACCATGACTCCTCAAAATTCTACAGCAGTAGGCTCTACGAAGGTCTTCCAAAGGAAAAGCTAGATGTTAATTTTAGAGAAAATTCTATTCCAACTAGATCATTAGACAAGATTTTCTGCAAATCATCTGAAAATATGTCGGAACTCCCTGATAATAGCGTTCATCTGATGGTTACATCGCCACCTTACAACGTGGGAAAGCTTTATGATAAGGAGCTAACGCGCGATGAATATAGGGCGTTCCTATTTGGTGTATGGAAAGAAGTCTATAGAGTTCTTGTATCAGGAGGGAGAGTTTGCATTAATGTTGCAAACTTAGGAAGAAAGCCGTACATACCGCTACATTCATTCATCATTCAGGACATGCACAAGCTAGGCTTTCTAATGCGAGGAGAAGTTATATGGAATAAAAGTGCAACAGCAAGTTCTTCAATAGCATGGGGTTCTTATCTATCTGCAAAGAACCCAGTATTAAGAGATGGACATGAATATATCTTAATATTCTCAAAGGACACTTTTACGAGAGGAATAAAAGAAAATATGAAATCAACTATTACAAAAGAGGAGTTTATTGAACTTACTAAAAGCGTATGGTCGTTTAACGCAGAATCGGCTACGCGAGTCGGTCATCCTGCACCGTTTCCTGTAGAATTGCCGTTAAGGTGTATGAAACTCTATACTTTTGAAGGAGAGACAGTCCTAGACCCATTTATGGGAAGTGGGACTACTGCGTTGGCTGCGTTGCTATTAAAACGTAGATTTGTAGGGTATGAGATTGACCCGAACTATGTAAAGCTAGCCGAAAGGAGAATAGGAGAAGTAAAAAATCAGAGTAAACTTACAAAGACGGATATAGAAGCAATTCTTACTGAAGGAGTTCAGGTTTAAGAAAAATAAACCTTTTTGGAAAGGTTAATCGAAAACACCGGATGCGATTGTAGCTAGAATTACACTGTATCTATTTATATTTCTAAATGCGCTATAATCTATGTGCGAAGACACAGATTTCGCATTTAACGAAAATAAAATCTATCGGTGCTCAAACGAAACGAAAGCTAGATGAGAAAGCCAGGGTCTTCGCATACGTTAGCAACGGAAAGGCCGCGGGTGCGAATCCCTCCAAGTTCATTACATCCATTGTATTCATAGTGCGACTTACCAAATAAGATGATATACTAAGAGATCCTCTAATAGTAAGTAATAAAATAAGGAGCTACGCCCCTTATTTTATGGTTTATAAATTTCCAAGACCCTCTATTAAATTGTAGATAGTGATTTAAATGCCAACATATTCGCCTATTAATGATGTGACTTTAGAAGCAATATCTAACATTTTAGGCGATACCTCTAAGGGACTAGTTGGTTCAGAAATAGCCAAACTTCTAGGTGAAGCAGGAATAGATGATGTAGAACCAGAAATAACAAAACGTGTTAGGCTGTTTAAAGCACTCCAAACAAATCAGAAAGATAAAAAATGCTCCAATAATGTATTAGATTTTGTAAAACGGGTCATGAATCCACAAAAGTATCTAAACAACCCTACACACTACGAGTTTCTTAGAGGAGAAATAAATAAGGCACTTGGATTTGCTGGGTATAAACTCAATAAAAGCGGTGAAATTGAGATATTGAATAAGACCACAACTTCACTAGACGACTTTACTCAGGGGTCGGTACCTGAACTGAATAAGTCTATTTTTAAGGTGTTTGTTAGTCATTCAAGCAAAGATGTTTCGTATGCTACTTTCATAAAAACCTATCTTTCTTACAATTTCCAAATGGATGCTTTTGTAGCCCATGAAGATATAGAGCCATCCACCGAATGGGTTGATGAAATATTGAAGGTGATTATGTCTAAAGAATGTGGCATATTTATTTCACTAATAAGCCAAAACTATAAAAGGTCTGAATGGTGCAATCA
Organism: Microcaldota archaeon; assembly: GCA_021792775.1. Lineage (GTDB taxonomy): Archaea > Micrarchaeota > Micrarchaeia > Micrarchaeales > Micrarchaeaceae > JAJYXL01. The sequence goes on along the minus strand of JAJYTZ010000012.1, from coordinate 9,357 downwards.
GGAAGCAGGTATTGCTTATAGCCTAAAGAAGAAAATAATTCCAATCAAACTATCAATCAAAGATATGGGAGAGAGGGGTGAGTTGACTAAGAACGGATTTATGAATAAGTACCAATTACTAAAATGGCAATCATACGGGTCGTACGAAAACCACGACCGCGATAAGACAAATGCTCATAACTTTGCAATTCTACTTCGTGCCTTTTATAAGCAGAGGATAGTTGATTTTGACCAGTTAATTTCTAGCGTGGGGACTAGCTACACTTGGTGGGATGCGCAAGAAAAACTATCTTTAATTTTGGAATTAGAAGAAGAAGAGCAAAAGGTTGGTACATCACTTCTTGACGAAAGTCGCATTGTAAAATTAGTAGAGAAGTGCAATGAGGATCAAAATGTATATAACTCTTTAAGTGCACGTCGACATATTGATCATATACTAGAGAAATACAAAAAATTTATTCCAGAGGAACTAGCAGCTTCTTTAAAAGAAAGGTTGGGGTAAAGTCGTTTTTATGTAAACTATTATTTTGTTATTGAGAACAAGAAAATGGTAAATTTGGTAAGTTATTTAAAGCGTATATAGTTGGTCGAGCTCACCTTTCTTAGAGGAGGATGAGAAGTAAACAATATCAAACACTATTAATCTATATTAAATAATGTCATAAGTCCATCGAATCCCTAGTCGAGTGGACGCATAGTCCAAAACCTCTTCGAAGAGGTTTTATCAAGAACAAGCAAAGCATCCACTCGAGTGCGAATATAGTAAAGCAAGCATTGCAACAAGTGTAAAAACGGATAAAATCGGGTGCGAATCCGACTCTTTTTCGAAACAGTTTGAAGAGTTAGCGAAAACGCTTCCTAAATGGAAGATAAAGCCCCTCTTTCATGGCCCGTACGTGCACCAATTACGCAACCATGAAATTAAAAGCTTTTATTTGCAATTATAAGCATGCAGAAAGCGCAGATATTTGGATGGGAGCTGCTTCTAGATTGTTACGACTGCAAGGATGAGGTGTGCGGCAACCTAGAGCACTGCTACAGCTATCTTGATAAGCTTGTTTACTACATAGGAATGAAACAGCAGGAACCTCCTTCTGTGTTCAGGACCAACAGGAAATCATTTCCCGATAAGACAGGACTGAGCGGCTGGGTTCCGCTTGCCGATTCCTCAATCGTGATACACACGCTGTCAAAGAAGAGGTTTATAAGCATAGATGTGTACAGCTGCAAGAAGTTCGATCCAGAAAAGGTGGTGAAGTTCACCAAGAGGTACTTCACTCCGAAAAAGATTGAGAAGCAGTTTATACTACGCGGGAAGCACTACTACAAGTACTAGCGTAGATACGGCTTAGGGTATTGGAAACATGGCTGCAAATGACAAAAACAAGGTGGGCGTTGCCGCGGCAACAGCAGTAGGTCTCGGCGCAATAATAGGCGCAGGAATATTTGTGCTCAGTGGCACCGTGATAGCGCTCTCAGGGGCAGACGCCTTATTTGCATTCGTACTGATAGGCATAGTGGTGATTATCCTTGCTCTTGAATTGGGAGAGCTCGGCTCTCTTATGCCTAATGTGAAGGGTGCAGCGTACTCGTACATATACAAGGCGTTCGGTAGCGAACTCGGCTTTATATCGGGACTTCTAAGGTACATGGCGCTTGCTGTTGCGATATCGGTTATTGCACTCGGCTTTGGCTCCTATCTCTCTAACTTCATCTTCGGAAGTACGCTTGGCTCTTATCCGATACTCTTTGCAATACTGCTCATAGCAGTGCTTTCAGCAGTGAACATGCTTGGGGTAAAGAAGGCTGCGCAGGCAGATCTCGGACTTGTCATAATAAAGATATCCGTTCTTGCCGTGTTCATAGCCTTTGCAGTATTCGTTGCCCTCTCAAGACCCGGAGGCTTTCCTGCGCTCTCCTTCAACGTGTCAAGGGGCGCATTTGGAGGCATATTTGCTGCAAGCGTCGGCGTGCTGTTTGCGTATTCCGGGGCGCAGGCCATATCCTCAATAACAAACGACATAAAAGGGGGTTCAAGAGGTTACATAAAGGCGATAATGTCTGCCGTATTCATAAGCATAATAATATATGTGCTTGTGGTATTCTCAATGTTGCTCCTCGTCCCAAGCTCTTCATATACCGCTTTGCTGAAAGCTGACCCTCTTTCCTATGCGCTGGGCCATAGCAACGCACCATCATGGCTTCTCCTGCTTACTGATTTCGGGGCGCTTGTAGCTACGGCATCCGCAACGGTGGCCATGATACTTGGAGCATCAAGATCGCTGTACCAGATGAGCGACGACAAGCTTCTTCCAAAGTTTTTCAGGAAGTACAGCAAGAAGCGCGATGCTGCGAGCAATGGCATATTGATTTCTGCGGTGATAGCGATAGTCATGTTGTTCTCCGGCAATATTTACTTCATAGCATCGATCTCGAATTTCGGGCTCATGTTCAGCTATCTGCTCCTTGGTTTTGCGGTTATACACTTCAGGAGGCTCGGCTTCAAATCTCCTTTCAGGATGCCTCTCTACCCATACTTACCTATAATCGGTACTATAATCGTACTTGCATTATTCACAGGCCTCTCGCAACAGGTTCTGGCGATAGGCGTGATAGTTACTCTTGTACTTCTCATCGTGTACTACTCCATGAGAGAGATCCGTGAGAAGAAGATAATAAGGATAAGGCTCTTCGACTAAACCCCAAAGACTGTTTGGCAAAGTCGGTCTGCGAGTTGGATGACAAGTGCCCCACCCCGCAATTCCTACACTCAAATAAGCGTAAGGGAGTGCAATAAGTCAGCTAGAAATGATGTTTGAACCGAATGTAGAATAGAGGCAAAGATCAACTTTGCGGAAAAGAGATAAATAAGATATGTTTCATAAAGAGTTGGTGATCAGTTGGTAAACCTTGCCAAAGCGGAGCGAAAGAAACTCGAAAAGGCTGAGTTCTACAAAAGTGCCTTGGACAAGCTTGCTTATATATCGCTTATAGCAGACGTATCTATTGCGGTGGTTACATTAATATCCCTGCACATATACTCAAACAACGTATCGGTGGTGCTAAAATGGCTAAACTACGCGCTTACCGGTATTGTCGTAGCGACAGTTCTAGTCTTCTTTCTCTTTGCGTTTGAGTCAAGATACCACGTCAAGATACTGCTGATGCTCGGAGAGACAGGGAAGCGTGCAACCAAAAAGATGCGCATAAGGTCGCTTTGACTTGAACGTCCGCCTCGCCAAAATGTTTTTAATACTGTACTTTCAAAACACTACGTGAATCTGATGGACGGAGTGAAAGGGATCCCAATTGCGAAACTTGCATTGATAGCAATAGCGGTTATAATAATTGTTGCAGTTGCATTAGTATTTGGACTTGGCAGCCACCATAAAATCCCGACAAGCACGGCATCAGGCTTCCCTACCACAACACCAAAAGGTGGCAATACCAATAATCAATCATGCATCAAGTGCCTGACACTTCAACAGTTTTCCTCCTTACTAGGGGCAGGAGGTAAATATACATCTACCGGACAGGCAGAAGGATTCGTTCTTGCCAACGCCATGAAAACGCGCCTAAAGAGCTATACCGGTCCACCAAACTTAACTGGAACCTCACAAATTCTACCACTTCCATTAGCAACTGTCAATGTAGCTATGAATGCTACTGCCCAATGGCTTGTTACGTACGGAATAAGCAATAATACAAATAGTACAGGCACAGGAGGCGAAGAATTAATTTGGCAGATAAATAACCCTGCACATTACTATAAACTAGACTACCCAAACAGCCTGCCTACTAATTTAACAAAAGAGACAACAAGCATAAATCAAACATATAATGGAATAGTATATACCTATATTGCATACAATGCATCTATTCCAAAAATTACAATAAATGGTACTACAATAAATGGTGAGTCCATCTACGGCGCAAAGTTCATAGGTTATACAGGAAACTACCTCGTCTCATATTCCTTTTTATGCAACGCCTGTACCGCTCTGTCAGAAAACGCACTTCTTTCATACATATCTCAGGATATGAAACTAACCTGACATTTCTACACGATGTCCAGGCCATCCTACATTTTGCAATTCTGGATAGATTTCAGTGAACCTGATTCTTCAAGCGGTTCATGCTTACGGGACAAGCCTTTTTCTGTCCCTGGGGAACATCGAGCACTCCCTTATATTCTTCGCGCCGGTTATCTGCATTGCGAGCCTTTCCATGCCTATGCTCCACCCTGCATGCGGCGGAGCGCCGCATCTAAACGCATTTATATAAAAATCGAAAGGTTTGGTGTCTATCTCTCTTGAGCGCAAGGCTCTTATCAACATGTCTGCATCGTTTATCCTTTTTGCGCCGCTCGATATCTCGACCCCTTTGTATATGTAATCATAACTTTCCGAAATCTCAGGGTTATCTTTTTTGGGCATAGAGTAAAAAGCGCGCACCTTCGTCGGATAATCCTTTACGACTACCGCATCACCAAAAATTTCGTAGATTGCCAACTCATTCTCCCTTGAGAAATCCTCTCCAGTCTCTATTTTATATCCCTTTTCCGAGAGGCTCTTTACCGCATTTTCATAGGTTACTATCTTAGCCTCCGGAGAGATTAACTTTATCCCTAATTTTTCAAGGTCTGGACCGTTCTTCTCTATTATTTTTTCTATGATGCCCTTTATCGTAGCGATAAGTATGCTTATCGCATCATCCGCATCAGCGAAAGCAATTTCAACGTCCATCTGGGTTATCTCAGTGAGATGTGATGTCGTATTCGATTTTTCCGCCCTGAATGCTGGCATCACCATCGCCACCTTTTCTATCCCTCCTATCACAGCAAGCTGTTTATAAAGCTGCGGCGACTGGGCCAAGAACGCTTCCCTCTCGAAATATTTAAGTTTGAAGACTTCTGCACCGCCTTCGCTTGCATCCTCTATTATCGATGGCGTCCTTATATGCCTGAAACCATTCCTACTAGTTATCCCAACAAACGACTCAATGATCGTAGACTCGATATTGAATATTGCCGATGGTTCTTTCCTTCTAAGGTCTACGTGCCTGTTGTCAAGCCTTACATCTATCTCCGCCGGCACCTTACCCGTTACCTCGAACGGTATCATTGTTGATATGGGGTTCAAGTCTTCCACATCCCTTGCTATTATCTCATATCCGTATTTAGATTCCGTATTGGCAGATACAATTCCTTTTATAAGCACGACGCTCTCTTTTGGGAGGGCCATCCTCTTAATTACATCCTCAGGCGTGACTCCTTTCTTGCCTATAACCTGTGCAGTGCCTTCCATATCGCGCAGTATAAGGAATGTGACTTTGGATGTTTCCCTAATCTCATTTACCCATCCTGCGAGAGTTACTTCCTTGCCATCCATCGAGGCGTCTATCTGGTTAGTGTAGTGGCTTTTTATCAAATTAGCACCTATATGAAAAGGAGCGCAACCTCTATTAGCCTTTTCATTCTTGTTCCTATACGTCAGATTTAAAACTGTTTTCTTATAATATCTCTTGCTATAAGTTTCATTGGCGGGTGTAAGATTGTCTGATTTTAACAAGAGGGATATGGAAGAAGATGAGATAGGGAGGTTTGCCGAAGATACCGTAAATAACATAATCAAAAAGCTTCAAAAACTCAACATATCCGAGAAGCCTACCAAAATAAAGCTCAGCATGGAATTCGGTGAGAACGGCCCGCGGTTTACTTATATGGCCAAGGCAACACGAGCTGTGAACCCGCCCATATTTAACAAATTCCAAAAAGTCAATGAAGAGAAACATTCTGCGCACTTTGACATGATAGAGCATAAGAACGGCATAACGGTGTTGATTGAGCTGTCTACCCAAGAAAAACAGATAGGGGTTGAGGCTGTCGGCTCCACAATGTTCATAAATTTTGGTGCAAATAAGCAGGTTGTGAGGCTGCCCCGCGAGATTGATGCGCAGGGCGCACATGCAGTAATAAATAATAATGTTTTAGAAGTAAATCTGCCTTACGGCAAAACCGACAAAATAACAAAAATAGACATGGTAGATAGAGATGCAAAAAAAAGTTACTAACGGAAATAGAAAAATCGGAAAAAAGTACAGGAACAAGAAGAAGATAAACAGGCTCAAAAAGGCGAGCAGAAAGAGAATGAAGAAGGTGCTCAGCTAATCAACCGATGCTGATCTAATGAAGAACATCACCCCATTAAGGGAGACGGGGTTCGCAGGGACATTCTATGCTTCCTCTATAGCATCGCTAAGAAAGTCTATATCTGAGATGCTCGAAAGTGCGGTTGTAACCGCTGCGCAAAACACAGGCACGGCGTATGTTGCGCCCCATGCGGGCTACAAATATTCAGGCAAGATTGCCGCAGCTACATACAAATCGATATCACTGAATAAGCAGGTGGACAAGAACACAACCTTTGTAATAATATGCCCAAACCATATCGGGCTCGGTTCTGATGTTTCGGTATCTATGGCAAACTGGCGCACCCCTTTTGGAGACGTTATCAACGACACAGAGTTATCCGAGGAGATATGTAAATATAGCGGGATAGAACCCGATGAGATAGCGCACATAGACGAGCACTCAATAGAAGTGCAGCTCCCCTTCCTTAAGCATATTGCACCAAACTCGAAAGCCTGTTTCGTATGCATGATGGACCAGGGCATAGATGCGTGCCGACTTCTCGAAAGTGCAATATCCGAGTCGTCCAACCGGCTTGGAAGGAAAGTAATAATCATAGCAAGCTCTGACATGGATCATTACGAACCGGAGAGCGTGGCTCTACGCAAGGATTTTGAGCTGTTCCGACACATCACACAGATAGAGCCTGATGAGTTCAACCTCTCTGTAGAGAAGGTTAAGAACAGCATATGCGGATACGGTCCAATAACAACAGCGATGCTTTTCTCGAAGAGAAAAGGGTGCAAGAAGGGAGAGATCATATGTTATGGAAATTCAGGAACAGAGACAGGAAACCGTAAAAGCGTAGTATCATACGCCTCGATAGTCTTCCACTAAAACATCACTTGGATCTCAGGAAGCTTATGACCTCATCCACATGCGTCGCCGGATTTACCTTGAAAAACACCTTCGATATCTTCCCGTCAGGTCTGATAATCACAGTATTCCGCAATGTCCCTATTCCGAATATTCCCCTGTTGCCGTATGAGTCATAGGCTTTTATCGTTGAGTTTGAAACATCTGATAAGAGAAGGAACCCAAGATTAAGTTTGTCCTTGAACTTACCGTGGGATTTTAGATCGTCATTGCTGACTCCTACCACCTCGGCGCCCATCTTACGTATCTCGCCGATACGCTCATTGAACTTTTTCGCCTCGATGGTACAGCCAGGCGTGTTGTCTCTCGGATAAAAATAAAGGACAAGGCACTTCCCAGAGAAATCCTTGAGTCTGTGCATTTTCCCGTCAGACCCTTCCAATTCGAAATCGGGCGCATTTGAGCCTTCCTTAATCATATTTTCACCAAATTAATATTATCCAGCAAAGGATATAAAGGAAAGCTGGTAATTATGTTTATGAAACTCAACATATTCGGAAAAAAAGGCGGCAAGATTCAGATATCAAACATAAACCTATACTGGCAAGGAGGCATGCATTCTCTCAAAGGTACGAGCTCTCCGGAAAGCGAGTTCGAGATATCAATCCCTTTTAAGAACAAGAAGGAAGAAACATTATCCTTCCTGAAGAGGAAGAAAAAAGATGCGGAGCGCATAGAGAAGATAGAAGCCGCCCCTCCTTTCAAAATAATAAGCATAAACCCTCAGCTTCCTGTAGCTGTGGGAGAGGGAGAATCCGCAGAGATAAGGATAAGGATTAAGGGACCAGATTTTGGCTATTCAGGCCCCATCACAATTAAGATGTATGGTCCTTCTGAGGAGAGAATACACATAGAGATTCCAGATCTCTTCCTAAAAAGAGGCGGAAGAAAAGTAAAGGTAAACGAGCACGGGGAGGTCTACAATCTGGTAAAGAATCAGGTATTCGAGGTGTCCGCGCAGATGTATAAGCTGCTCACGTTGAATGACCATGTAGAAAAAATAAGCGTAAATGAGCCATTTGAGGTAGAAGGCACGGATCCTAAGCTTCCGTTCACTCTTGCCGAGGCAAGCAGCTTCGTTGTCACATTCATGATAAAAGCCCCTGACTTCGATTACTCCGGTCCGTTAGAGATAGAGGTTTGACATCCTCCTCTATCTACTATATTGATTTCCGAAGGATAAGAGCTTTCTGCTATGCATCATGTAAAAGCTACCGGCTTTTTGCCGCTATCTTAGCGAGCATAGCCTCAAGCTGTATGCGCTCGTTGGCTCCTTCAACTATCCGGAAGTTTGCCTCTCCTATGCCTATAATTATCTCAAGTTTCTTCTTATCCTCAATTTCCATAGTCTGGACCTCCTTGTAGCACTGTGTAAGTATGTCCTCGCCATTAAGCCCCTGCCTGACAAAGAGGCCATTGAGCTCGTTGCGCGATTTCTCAAAATCCCCCTGTGCAGCATACCTCAGCATTACTGATATCTCTTTAGGCCGAGCCCTGGCAGCTATCTCATACACCGCATCTTCAGTTATCCTATCGCTTTCCATAGCCACGCTCTGCAGAGTATTGGTAAGCTTGCGCATATCTCCATCCCCGACATATATCAGTGCAGTTACCGCTTTCTCATCAATTTCCAGCCCTTCCGCCTTCGCAATCCTCTCTATGTAAATGCGCATGTCCTCCTCGGTAAGATGCTTGAAGCGAAAGACGACGCACCTGCTCTGAATCGGCTCTATTATCTTGCTGGCGTAGTTTGCACTGAGCACAAAGCGCGTCTCAGAGGAGAACTGCTCCATAGTGCGCCTGAGTGCATGCTGCGCTTCAGACGTAAGGGCATCTGCCTCATCCAAGAATATTATCTTTACAGGAACTTTGGAGATAGATATCGTCTTTGCGAACTCCTTGACCTCTCCCCTTATGACATCTATCCCCCTCGCGTCGCTTGCATTGAGCTCTTTGAAGGCGAATCCGATCTCATCCTTATAGAGTTCTTTCGCCATGGCTATTGCGCATGTTGTTTTGCCTATCCCCGCCGGGCCGGCAAATATCATATTTGGGAAGTTGTGGTTCTTCACGAATGATTTTATCCTTGAGACTATCTGCTGCTGCCCTATGACTTCGTCTAATGTTGATGGGCGGTATTTCTCTGTCCAAGGAATATCTGGTAGTTGCATAAAACCACAAAATAAGTATCGAATATATTCTGCAAGAAAAGGTATTTATTGTAATCCTTATAATCAATGGAGGGGGAGCTACGCTAACCTGGTAGACTGCTAGCTTTGGGAGCTAGTAAT
>JAJYTZ010000031.1 GCA_021792775.1 Microcaldota archaeon | reverse complement strand
GTAATCAATACCGGTCCGGTTAAGCTGACCGTTACCGATCCAGTTATACCAAGGATTGCGGCAAATATAACCATGGCATACAAGTATCGCAGCATGTCTGATTTGCTCTATTTATCCTTAAATTACTTTCCTTTGGGCTCGCTCTCCTGACTAACTGTACTTTGTGGTTACCTCTGCCACTTCCTGTACGCTGTTAGAGGTTAATCCTGAGACGGTATAATTTATGAATAGGTATCCATTGAAGATGCTGCCTGGATTTGATGAGGCATGCCCTCCCGACCCGTAACAGTATACGCTTATTGAATTTGATGAGTCGCTCTGCATTACTATCTGATTGGCAAAGTCGTTGTTTGGATACGCGGACGAGTATGCAGAGAAGCTTTTGGCATATATGTTTCCATATCTTGGCAGAGATGCGTTCGTTGAATTCAGTATTGTGGAACAGGCTGCCCCTTTTATCTCAAGCTCCGTACCAGTCGTCTGCGCGAGCTTCACAGTAAGTGCGCCCGATGAGTTTATCGCGTAGGCATTGCATATGTATCCTGGGGCAGGAGTGCATGAACTTCCGGAAAGATATGGAGCCAGTATGCCAGAAGAGGCAATGACGTATATCGCCGCGGCTAATATCAGAAGGGCCGAACCATACGATATTAGATAGTCCAGTGCGGATTGGCCTTTGGGCATCCGCCTCCGCGACGGCATGCAACTCTCAGTCTTCGTTTTTCTCATCTTTGTCAGCTTTCTTTCCCACATTCAACTTCACTCCGTGCGAATCGCGTTTTATCGATACGTCAAGGTCGTCCTTTCCCAGCAGTTTCTGCAGTTCATTGTATGTGTATAGCCCTACCTCTCCATTGTCCTTCGCTTTTGTCTTCGCCACTTGCCTGTTCTTAAGTATCCGGTCCCTCCTTTCCTTTAGTCTCTCTTTCTGCATCTCCTTGTACACCAACGAAAGTTTCGGTATATCATTAGATTCGAACAGATTATCCACAAAGTCTATCGTCACGTTCTTGTATCCGTGGTCCTGAAGTATAAATGGGGTAACATCCTCAAACTCTTTCGTCGCCATCCTTACCACACTCGCCACTTCCGCGCCATTGCCCGCTATCACAAATCCATTACTATCCAAGAATCCGATGAACGCATTCTTCTTCTCTGTGTTTATGACATCCTGCATCAGCTGCGATATAAGCCGTAGGATTATCGCCCTTTCCTCATCTCCGAATTTAGACGCGTATGCGGATAGTCCTTCAACAGTTACCGTTCCCATGGTATACTTTTCGCCCTCCCTCACGTACCTCTCTATCTCCTCTGATATCCTCTGCTCATTCGGCAGATCTATGAGGGGATCAAACCGCTTTCCCTTCTTGCTCAGGAAGAGAGTGGTCAGGTTCCTTAGTTCATCTGGATTGAACGGTTTGCGTATATAGTAATCTGCCCCGTATTTTATCCCCTTGAAGCGGTTGCTTGTGGGATCCATCGCGCTGACTATTATAACTATCGTCTCCTTTGTATTTGGATCGCTCTTTATCGTCTGGCATATGTCAAGCCCGTCCTTGTGCGGAAGCATAAGGTCAAGAACCACCAAATCGGGCTTTATAGACCTTATTTTGCCCATCGCCTCTCCCCCATCGTATATCTGCGTTATCTCAAAACTCTTGCCTATTGCTATAGACATGAGCCTATTGATATTCTTATCGTCTTCGACTATGAGCACTTTCTTCGGCCTGTCCTGATCCTTGAGGAGATAGTACGTCTTTATGCCCCCATTGCTCGTCTCCGCTATTATCTTCTCCTGTTCCAGCAGCGATATGGTCTCGTCCAGAAGGCGATGCTGCACTCCATTCTTTAAGGCCATATCTGAAAGCTCATTGTATGTCATCTGCAACCTTTCCTTTAACATGCTTATGACTCCCTCCCTTACTATATCTACCATCTGATCACCTAGAGATTTATCCTATAAAAAGTTAATATTACTTTCTGATTCTTGGTTGTTGGCCTTTTCATGGTTAATTATAAAAACCTCTGTTAATTAATAGTATTGTGATGACTGAGGTAATCGCTGAGCTTTGCTATGATGAATGGTAGGCAGGCTGAGAGGTAGTTGCTAATGCCCTATGACAGAAACCAATTTATAAGGATAAGTGAATTGAGCCAGATGGGATCGTGCGAGACGAGATTTGTCAAGGCGGTATCAGGGACTCTTTACCCCACAAATGCGATGCAGATAGGGAGCATTATGCACGAAAACCTTGCAAAAAGCCAACCGAAGATGACCCAGGAAGAGATAATTGAGAAGATAGGCAAAAGGGAAGAGTTCGGAGTCACGGAACTCCCCATAAGGGATTACAAGCTGATGCTCAGCGGGAGGATAGATAGCCTTTACTTTACTGGAAAGGTGCACATGGGCAGGAACGAGTGCGTAGTCATAGATAGTAAATATCCGAAAGTGCCGCATACGACTATACCGACATATTACACGATACAGCTTGTTGCATATACGATGGCAGTAGAGCATTCCAGTACATACGGAAGCAGCTGTTTCGTTGCTGGCGTGAGGCTGGTAAGCCGCGAGAAGGAGACGCACAACATAATCGAAAATGTGGAAATGGGCAGGGCTGCGATAGATAAATGCGAATCGCATATGCAGGAATTGATTGAGCGCGCAAGGGAGTTGATTAAGGGCGAACAGCCAAAACATGTTTTGTTCGATATACTTAATGGCGAGTGGAGGGAGTGCTACTGCAGGAATGGTTAAATGCTTGACAAAGAAGAGCTCAGAAGAAGTTTCTCAAAAGAGCATAGGAAATATTATCATGCGAAGATCTTTTCTGAAGAGGGGTTTGTCAGGAAGGAGTGCAAAGAGTGCGGCAAGGGGTTTTGGACTCCAGACGATTCGAGAGAGCTGTGCGGCGACGCGGAGCATGAAGGATACTCATTCATAAAAAAGAGCCCTGGAAAGGAGGGATATGCAGACTTCTGGAAAGTTTTTGCCAGATTTTTCTCTGATAATGGGCATTCGGAGATATCATCTTACCCTGTGGTGAGCAGGTGGCGCCAAGACCTCTATTTCACAATCGCGAGCATACAGGATTTCCAGAGAATAGAGGACGGAAGGATGAGTTTCGAGTACCAGAAGAATCCTCTTATTGTGCCGCAGATATGCCTCAGGTTCAACGACATACCAAACGTGGGAGTGACTGGCAGGCACCTTACCTCTTTTATGATGGCGGGACAGCATTCATTCAACTATCCGAAGGATGGGTATTGGAGGGATGAGACCATGAGGCTTGATTATGACTTCCTGACCAACCATGTTGGTGTCAAGAAGAAGGATCTTAGCTATGTAGAAGATGTTTGGGCGATGGGGGACTTTTCTGAGTTTGGATCTTGTATGGAGGGATTTGCAGGCGGCCTCGAGCTTGTGAACAACGTTTTCACAGAATTCGAATATTCCGAGGGAAAGATAGGAGAGCTTGAGAGCAAGGTGGTTGACGTTGGTTGGGGATTTGAGCGGCTTATGTGGTATAAGACAGGAGCCCAGACAATATACGATGCGACATTCCCTGACGTTATTGGAAAGATATACAAGACATCCGGGATAAAGCCGGATCATAATATGTACGCAAGAGTGGCAAGCTTATCCGGAAAGATAGACATAGCAGAAAGAACGGGAAGCAAGGCTGAAGAGGAACTCATCAAAGCTGCAGGTATAGAGAAAAAGGTGTATGAGTCCGTAATAAAACCGCAGCAGGCGGTGTACGCAATGGCTGATCACACAAGAACCCTCCTGTTCGCTATAAATGATGGGGCGCTTCCTAGCAATGTCGGAGGCGGATACAACCTAAGGATCATATTCAGAAGGGTGCTTGATTTTGCAGAAAGATATGGGATAGGCATCGACCTTATCAAACTTGTTGAGATGCATGCTGAAGAGCTGAAGCGACTGTATCCTGAGATAGACAGCAGCATAGAGACCATAAAAGAGGTTTTTGCAGCAGAGGGTAGGAGGTATGCAGAGATGAAGAATAATGCACGAAAGGTTGTAGAGCAGATGCTGGCAAAGAATAATACGATAGAGATGGAGAGGTTCAAGACGCTGTATCAGAGCAATGGAATAACTCCGGACTTTATACAGAACGTCGCAGCGGCTAAGGGATTAGACATAGAGATAACGGATAAGGCATACTCGGAGATAATCAAGGGAGACTTTGCTGAGAAAAAGAGAACAGAGCTGACGCCGTACAGAATAGACGGACTCGAAAAGACGGTAAAGCTTTATTACGATTTTGTTGAGAGGGCAAACGCAAAGGTGCTGAAGATTTTTGACGATGCGGTTGTGCTTGACCAGACTCCGTTCTATCCTGAAGGGGGCGGACAGGAGGCAGACCATGGAAGCATATCCGGAGAGAAGGTAATAGGAGTAAGGGCGATAAAGGGCGTGGTTATCCACATTAGATCGG
>JAJYTZ010000011.1 GCA_021792775.1 Microcaldota archaeon | reverse complement strand
CCGATCTCGTGGTGTATAAAGTAGGCATGCGCAAATTACGGCGTGGATGACCTCCTCTGCCTTTTTACGTACTGTGCCACAGGCAGGACAAATATAAACTTTGTCCCCTTTCCCAGTTCAGATTCCACGCTTATCTTCCCTCCATGCAGCTTTATTATGCTCTGGGTTATGGCAAGGCCCAGGCCGGTGCCCTCGTTGTTCCTTCTAGCCAGCTCCTTTCTCTGCGACTGATAGAACCTTCTGAAGAGTTTCTTTCTGTCATCATCGCCTATTCCCGCGCCTGTGTCGGCCACCTCACAACACACCTTCCTTGCACTTTTCATGTATATGTGAACGCTTATTGTACCGCTCTCTGTAAACTTTATCGAATTGCCTATAAGATTAACAAATACCTGTATTATTTTATTGGGGTCTATCTGCACAGACGGCACATTATAATCCACCTTCCATGAGAAGTCAAGCCCTTTCGTACGCGCCGCTTCCTCAAGCGCCTTTATACTGGGGCCATTTCCCATTTCCACAAAGTTTACATCGTGAATCTCTAGGCTTACCTTGTTGGCATCAAGCTTGTTCGCGTCAAGTATCTGTTTTATGATGAGAGAGAGCCTGTTTGACTCGTCAAATATGATCTTCAGGTTCTCCTTCTGCGCCTCGTTCATCTGTCCGAACTCTCCATCCATCAGGAATTTGGAGTATCCCGTTATGCTTGTAAGTGGAGTCTTCAGCTCATGCGCGATATTGCTTATGAAGTCCGATTTCGCTCCGTTCTCATTCTCCAGCTTCTTCATCGCGTTTGCGCTCTTTCTCAGCTCAGATTCAAGGTCAGAGATCGCCCTGGAGCTCTCAAGCTCGTTTATTAGTATGGTGAACTCCGCCTGCCCATCCCTGAACGCAACTCTTATGTTATGTGTGCAAGGGAGAAGGGAGCCATCCTTCTTCTTCAGATTCGTGTAAGTTCCATTTATCTTCGTTCCCTTCTTGGCGTACGCAAGGTCCCTGTCGAGTGCGCCAGCATCGGTATAAATATCCCCAACATTCCTGCCCACAAGCTCCTGCCTTTTATACCCTAGGTGCTTCTCTACCGGCATATTACAGGATATTATGTAACCCAGATTGTTGACAACCAGAACTATATCAGACATGTTAGATATCATGTCCTGCATTATCCCCTCCGTCTCCCGTACCTTCGCCTCCATGGATCTTTCCTGCATTACCAGAGTGTAGCCATACAGGCTGCGCAGCGCATAGAAACGTACCGGTATTCTCTCAGACCCGTGCATCATCTCTAATTCTCCAGACTGCACTCCTTTCTGCGCATTAGAAAGTGCGGATAAGAGCACATTCTTGTCTGCAGGATTTATGAGGTCGTATATGTACCTGTTAGAGACAAGTCCCTCTATAGGCTCGCCGCCCATCTTTCCATGGAGGCTTCTTACTTTCATGTCAGGATCAAGGTTTAGCAGATAAGCGTCAGGAATATTCTCGAATATCCTAGAGATGACGCCATGCAGTTCAGCATAGGTCACGTTGTTTACAGTAATATGCACAAGCCCATCGCTGACTTTAGATGCCACGATCTCCGCAACCAGATTCTCCGGAGAGCCATTCAGAAACAGATTTTCTGGCCTGCCTTCATGTGCGCAGAGTTCCCCGAATCCTTTTCCTAGGAGAGAAGCGCACTGCACCCCATCTGTCGAATATACCCCAAAAGTCTTGCAGAAAGCCTTGTTTGCCTTTATTATTGAGTCATTGGACGAGACGAGTGCCTGTGGGACCGGAGAGTTGAATGACGAATCGAAATAAGCGGCGAGTCTCCTGTTTATCTCTATATCGGATCTGTTGACAAGATAGAGCCCTATAAGCTCTGCAGAGTACGAAAGCGCCCCTACCACATCTTTTGTAAACCTGTTTTCCGCATACGCATAGAGGCTGAGAGCCCCTACTATGTTTCCGTTCACTATGCACGGTATGAAGGCACAGCTCTTATATCCCCTCGCGCTCATCTCGACCGTTTCGGGGAATTCCGAAAATTCGCTGGAAGAGTTGTCGACATAAGGCTTTCTGGTATTCGATACATACCTGAAATACTGCGTGTCGGGCGACTTCCGGTTATAGGTCTGGACTATCTGGACATTATCTATTCCGAAGAATGACGATATCGAAGCGCCGAAAGAGGCAACCATCTCAGCCTCGCCAGAACTATTGTGCGCACTCTCCATTATATCTGATATGAGCTTTATGAGAAATTGGTTATCTGCCACGTAGTCGCCATAATGCAACATCAACAAAAATATATATTCCTAATGTGCCATTAAGATGCATGCAGATAGAGAACTTATTTGATGGAGTCTATAAATTGGACGGAAAGTTATGCACGGAGGGCCTGGTCCCAGGAAAGAAGGTCTACCGAGAGGAACATAAGGAGTTCAAGGGAAAGGAGTACAGGATGTGGAATCCGTACAGGAGCAAGCTTGCGGCAGCCATACTCAACGGGCTTAAGAATGAGCATATAAGAAAGTCGGACATAGTCCTATATCTGGGGGCTGCGACAGGGACAACTACAAGCCACGTCAGCGATATAATAGGCAAGGACGGCATTCTCTATTGCGTAGAGCTAGCGGAGCGTAACATGCGTGACCTCCTTACGGTATGCGAGAGCCGGACAAACATGCTTCCGATACTCGCAGACGCAAGATATACAGAGAGATACGATAGTATGGTAAAGCAATGCGATATAATATACCAAGATGTATCATCGCCGGAACAGGTAGGTATACTTATCAGCAACTCACGGTTCCTAAAGAAAAACGGATACGCATATTTTGCGATAAAATCCCAGAGTATAAATATAAAGAAAAGCCCGGAGCATACGTTCAGAAAGGCGTTGGACGAGCTTAGTCATGTATTCGAGGTGGTAGAAGAGGTAAAGATAGAGCCATACCATAAGCTGCACCTGTTCGCGGTATTGAGGAAGATCTGATGGACAGAACGATAAAAAAGGCGTTAACGCACCAGAAAAAGGTAAGATGTGACTACTGTTTCTGCGAATTCCAGGCGATATCCGAAAGAGAGTTTTGTCCGTTCTGCGAGCTTCCTCTGTTTGGCAATGCAGAAGCGGCACATATTACAAACAGTCAGATAATTGAGGTCGGGACAGGGTTCAGAAAGAAGTTGGAAAGCGGAGACTACGACGGTGCAGATACAGACTTTGTTAGACTTATGGCGCAATCCGGAAACCCTATGCTCAGCTATGTCTACGGGATATTCTGCATAAGCAGTTCAAACGCAGAAATATCGAAAATAAGGTACGACAGGGAAGGATTCATGGAGGCAAACACAAAATTTCGCGATTCGGCAGCACAAAAGTATGCAAAGGCGCGGGCATCCATGCATTCCTATCTTTTCGCATACGAGAAATCCGGTGACAACAGCCTAAGTCTCACATATGCTGCATTTCTGGCGTATTCAAAACTCGGGATGGAGCGACCAGCATCGCTATCCTTAGAGAGCATCAAGAATCAGGATAAGGAAGGACATACATATAGATACGCGAGGATGGTATCGTATTCGTATTCAGAAATGTACAAGGAACTGCTCAGAGAGGCAAGAGAGATATCCATCGATGCGCCATCTCACAACGCTCTCTTCTATCTATCGCTTGCCCTTCTCAAGACGAAGAGACCGGCAGAGGCGATGAAAACAGCAAAGGCCGCAGCCGAAAGCCTAAAGGACAAACGATTCCTAGAGATAGTAAAGGATGCAAGCACAGCACTATCGACAGATTGATTTAACGAACTCAGTCCCAACCTTTTTATATGAGGAAACCCGCAACCATTTCGATAATATGCAGGACTCAGTTGACAAACCGAATAGGATTATGGCAGGCATTGCCGGAGCGGCATTAGGGGTATGGATAGGGGTATTTGCAATGGGCGCACTTGATGGTAACGGAAGCACCAACACCCTAAACACAACAGATACAAAGCTGGTCGAGATACAGAATATTGAGCGCAACACAGGTCAAGTGTCATCCAGTGCCTGCAATTTTCTGAGAAAAGCGCCATCAGAACTCGTGAAAGAGCGCGAAGGACTTGATGCCAACGCCAAGAACAGCGTATTTATCCAAGATATGCTCAGGCAAGCTACACATATACTGCATGAACTAAGACGCGAAGCGCCAAAATGCGTCGCAAAGAATCATTAGACGCCGGTTCCGCCAATCTTCCTTCCGAGCGCAGAGAGTTTCGCCATATCAAGATATGAGGGATTCTTCCCTATCCCAGAGCCTATGACATAGTCACGTATCGCTTTGGGCGGTACTCCCTTATTCCTGAATCCAGCGACTGTCGGAGTCCTTGGGTCATCCCATCCGCTCAGCTCACCGGATTTTATCGCTTTTATTATGTCAGATTTGTGCGAGAGAGTGCCCTTTACCTTCAATACCCCTACCTCTATCGTGTGCGGTTGTTTTGCGCCTATCGCCGAATATAGATATGCCTGCTTTACTCCGTTTACTTCGTGCTCTATCCCCCTTATCACAAGGTTTATCTCCATTTCATGGTCGTCAATCGCCGATGCAAAATTGTATAATGGCCATGCCCTGTATTTTCCTTTGGTGATAGGATGCTCTGCCTCTATCACCCTCATCATTATCCAATCTCTTACAGATGGATTTGGGTGTTCCATATCTGTCTTCAGCCTAAGTACGGCTTCTCCCTCCTTATAAGAGGATAGCATTCTCTCCCACATCTCCATGTTTGCGGCAGGGCTGTTAGTCCTGCATGCGCACTCCCTGCCATCAGCCCTATTCCTTTTCATTACCTCAGGAATGCATGTGCACACATAAGCATGTCCATCGTGTATGAGTTCCTTTGCGTATCTGTAATAAAGCTCCATCCTCTCACTCTGCCTGAAAATTCCGCTTATGCCGCATTCCAACCAGTTCAGATCGTCTATAATCGCCTTGTACGCCTCAGGTATCGGAGGTTTGGTTTTCGGATCAGTGTCCTCGAACCTCACAAAAAAGGAACCGCTATACATTTTTGAATACTCATCACAGAGTATCGCTACCTTCGCATGGCCTATGTGGAGAAAACCACTGGGGTTTGGCGCGAACCTCGTATTTATCTTTGTAGACTCTGTTGCCCAGTCCAGCTTAGGGAGCCCAGTCCTCTCTTCCCTTTCAGCATACACGTAATTTGCGGCCTCTCTCTCCAGCTCTTCCCTGGATAAGGAATTTACCTCTGACACAACTTCCTCCACTATCTCTCTTATCTTCTCGGCCCCGGTCTCTCCAGAAGGCCTGACTTCGGAGAAGAGTTTATTGATTACGTTCCCAATTTTTGCTTTCCCGTAATCAAGCGCATTCTTGACAGCGTATTTCCTTGCGATCTTTTCTATCCTATCTTCAGATATTGTATCACCGCTACCCGAGTTCAGCAAGCCTTAATTGGTTCTTATACAGCACGCCTTGTTCTGTGACTATAGCCTGCACAGAAACCGGCAGTCTGCTCCCTATTTGTACCAAGCTTGAAACATGCAAATCATAAGTGGAGTTTCCTATATCTATTCTAACCAAATTTCCAGAGTATTTCAGCATCACAGGGTTAGGGAGTGTCACATATGCTGTAGTATTGAAGGTTAGGTTGGGGCTGTAGACGCTGATAGAGTTATATATCTGGTAAGATGAAAAATTGCTTCCATTCACGTCTATCTGATTTCCAACTCTGGTGTAGCTGTTTATATTTCCATCCTTCTGGAGGGTATTGAGTTCTCCGAGTAAGGAATTAGAGGACCCGCTACCGTATATCACCATGTTTCTGGAATACCCCATGACAATTGCATTAGCCGTTCCTGTGACAAGAAGAGTGGGCGTGATAGTGGTAGTCGCACTCTTAGTTGGCGGAGTAGAGTTGTTGCCTCCAATGTTCCCGAGAACGAACATAACCGAGAGTATTACCACAACAGCCATCATCAATATGCTTTTTGTTTTTTTCTCCATCTGACCACATTCCAAACATATGAACTAGTATTGATATATTCATTCTGGAGAAACCTTTATTATTGTTTTTAGAGAACCGATATTTGAAGTCACAGTTAACCGGAACGGCAACAATGATGTACCTACCAATGTAGTATACACATCCAATCTTAAGAATGATTGCAGCACACCTCCATAATGCACTTTTCTGAATGCTGTTTCATGGCCCTAATCGCTCAAGTCAAACTCTCTAAGGAACGACGGTATCACATCTGCGACATCTTCTGCTATTATATGTGTTCCTTTCTTTCTGTAGAGCTCATCTCCTATCCTGGAATGGACATATGCCCCTGCAACCGCTGCTCTGAACGTGTCTGCACCACATGCCATATAACCAGAGATGATGCCGGAGAGCACATCCCCTGTTCCCATAGTCGCCAATGCTGAAGACACAGATCTTACTATCTTCACATTCTTTCCGTCAGTGACTATGGTCTCATGCCCTTTTAGAAGTATACAACACCCCAAACTTTCGGATAGTTCTACAGAGGCCTCTATTCGCTCTCGCAGAGAGTGCGCATCGAACCCCTTATAAAGCTCTCCAAATTCCCTGAGGTGCGGAGTAAGTACAACATTCTTATTCAGCTTTCTGGCGTATCTTACAGCGTATATTGCATCTGCATCTACGACCACCTTCTTATTCGAGGCTACCGCGTAATCTACTATGGACGCAGCTTTCCTTAGGGTATTCTGCATCCTTCCTATTCCCATTCCTATCGCTACAGCTTTAGCTCTCTCTATCGCAGCTTTTGCGTCACTTATTCTCCCCTCGCCAATATTTCTGTTCCCGAACTCTCTTACTATTATATTCGGTGATAGCGACCTTACTGGCCCTATTATAGATTTTGGCACGTACAGGTGCACATACCCTGTCCCAACCCTCAATGCCGCAATCGCGCTCCATGCCGCTCTTGCCGCCAGTACTGCAGCGCCGTGATACTCAGAGCTGCCCGCAAAGATTACCGCGGCTCCATTGTCCCACTTCTCCCCCTCATCTTTTCTGGGCATGGTCGCAGTCCTCACATCCTTGTCTGACGCGATTGCCGTGTGCAACATGATTAGATATATCTGACTAAACTATTTACGTTTTGGTATGAGAGACCATCCCCATCCAAAACATCTACTTTCACATTTTCTGACCTTTTTGGGTCTCTCTTTTAAGCATTTTCGTTAGATTTATAGAGCATTATTCAAAGGTCGAATAAAATGGTCAGACAAACTAGGGCAAGAGAGGTACAGAGCCAGATAAGGAAAATTCTCGGAAAACACGTGTATGGTAATATGTACGGGCTCAATGATGCGCAGATAGCAAACATAGATTTTCTGACGAAGACGGTGTTAGGGTCTGCAAAGGCAGGCAACATGCATATAATAGAGCTGGTAACGAAGAAATTTCCCGGGTACAACGGCATAGCCGGGGGAGTCTCAATAATAGCTCTCATAGAGGAGAGCCACATTGCCCTGCACACATGGCCCGGAAGCAGTTACGCGACAGTAGACATATACTCATGCGGTGAGCGCAGCAAGCCTGAGCTCGCATACAAGCACATATTGGACAGGCTGGCTCCGAAGAAACATAAGTTCTTCAGCGCCGATAGGGGAAACATGACTGTGTCCTAATGCGCGCGCCGCATAACGGCCTCCGCCCAAACGTTGCAACTGCTGGAAAAACATTTAATTATCTTTGTGAGAGAACAAGTGTGGTGAAAACATGACATTTAAAGAAGGAGACTTCATAGAGATAGAGTATACTGCAAAGAATGAGGATGACGGAACCCTCCTTGCCACTACAGATGCTGAGACTGCAAAAGCCGCAGATGTTTACGATGAGCATTTAAAGTATGGGCCTGTTCTTGTTGTATTCGGCTCTAATGCAGTAGTGAAAGGTCTGGAGAGGGAACTGGAGAAGATGAGCCCCGGAGAAAGCAGAACTTTCGTACTTGAGGCTGAGGAAGCTTTTGGAAGAAGGGACGAGAGCCTTGTAAGAGTGATGAAGGAATCGGAGTTCAAGACCCAGAACATCAAGCCTTATCCAGGAATGAGAGTCAATATAGACGGCGCTCCCACCACAGTTAAAAGCGTCGGATCGGGCAGAGTGGTCATAGACATGAACCATCCGGATGCCGGGAAGAGAATAAAATATGAAGTAAAGGTATCGGGAAGGATAGATAAGGAGGAGGATAAGATATCGAAACTGGCCGATACATATGGGCTGAGCCCGACCAGCATAAAGAGCGGGTCAGAAGGAGCAGAGATATTCTTCGACAACAAAGTAAGAAAGGATTCAGACTACTTCATAAACAAGGCGAGTTCCCTTGCGGCGATCTTTACCTACATAAAAGAGATAAAAAGAATAGTGATAAAGGAGGAATATATCAATGAGGTGGGCAAAGGGGACGGTGCGCTTCAAGAAGGGAAAGGTCAGGCTTCAACTAAATCTGTGGAAGAGCAGTAATACGCCGAGCGCTATTCCCCACCCCATCAGAGGAAAGAAAGCAAGCCTTTCCGTCAGTCCATGGCTAAACACTCCTGCAAAAAAGAGCACACCCCCCAAAACCGATAATCCTGCCAGCACAACCGATACCTTCCTGAAAATCCAATTTCCTTTGGATATCACCATGGCCGCTATTCCCGAGATGAGGAGGAGAGCGGTAAGAAACACATGCAAGGTTCCGTATGTCAGATTAAATATGCTGATTAAGAATGCGCATCCTCCTGCAATCATAAACGGGTAAACCGCATTGCTTATGCGTTTTCTCGCCAAGAAAGCTCCTGCAACCACGGCGATTCCAGCAATTCCTTCCGACACGTCAGCATATACATTCTTGTACAAAATGTAGCTTATTGTCAAGTCCGAGGAGTACCCAAAATATGCAGAGACAAGGAGAAAAACCATCACAAATTGCAGTATTCCAAGTACAAGCAGAGCTCCTGCAAGATTGTTACGGGTTCTCAATGCCATGTTAGCATCCGCACCGCCTAACCTTTTATGTTAAGCGCGAAAGTGCTGTTTATGTTTATATTGAGTTTTTTCGCTATCTCAGATTTCTCATAGTCCAGCATTATTATATAGCCGCTTATCTTGTTGGTTATGTCAGCAGAGCCGCATATCGGGCATCTGTTTCCGCTCTTTATTATTATCCTGCAGTTTTTGCACGCTGTCTCGTCCATTGTATCACTATTATTTATTTTTTGGATTTGCGTCCCTTGCCTTTCTGGGAAGGTTTGTTATGGCTTGCCTTTGCCGCTGCAGTCACCCACTCAAGTTTTCCGAGTCCCTCAGGTCTCATCGTCAATGCGATTCGTGATTCCCTCATATTCTTGTTTTTTATGCTGACTGTAGATATCTTTGCGTATACTATATCTCCTTTCTTCAGTGATTTGCCGCCTTTCTTAGAGACAAACGTCGAACTCTTCTTATCCATTGATATGAAGTCGTCAGTTATCTGTGAGACATGCACAAGCCCATCGATCGGCCCTATCCTGACAAACGCGCCGAAGTCCATAAGCTCTGTGACCTCCCCTACAACAACCTCCTCTACCTTCGGATAATATGCGAGTGCGTCAAAATCTACGCTATGCCTTGTAGAAGGGTCTCCCGGAAAGATAAAACCGTCACTTATGTTCCTTACATTGTATACTGCTATTATAACGCCCATATCCTTGTCTATCGTCCCCTCGTACTTTTCGCGGAGTGTTCGCTCTGCTACAGCAGTTATATCATTGCCGAAATTGTCCGGCGACATCTTGAAAGTGTCGTTCACTTCGTATATTTTATACATTCTCTCATCTTTATAATCAGAGTGCCTAAGCACAACTTTATTGCTCCCCTCACCTTTATAAAATTTGCTATTGGCCCATCTGCCCTGTTTTGAGGGTTTGATGTGAAAGTGCTGTATGTGAGTAATAAAAGTTGATCAACGAATCTATAAGTATAGAATAAGGCCTAGAAACCAACTTCAATAACGAGGCAACTTCAATAACGACAGAGATTCACACCTCCAAACCGATCATGCACAAGCAGAAAGGAACCCCTATCCTTTAGATAGGAGAGGATGTCAGTCGGCATCTTTCACTTGCGATCTTATCTTTGCCCGTGTTTCTTCTCCTCTTGGCAGATTATGCGCCGTGGCAGCATGCTCTTCTGCTTTGGAAATAACTTCCTCTGGATTCTCAGCTTCCACCTTGAAGTCACAGGCCATTCCCAAACTCTTGCATTCAAATTTCTTCATTTCATCACAATAAAGCGATTGTTCTTAAATTATAAATAAGCTTCTAAACTGGGACAAAAAGAGAAAAATACCGTTAGTATTTATTTATGATGGAATCCTTAAGTTGTAACAGCAAAAGGTGTACGTCCTTATCCAAATAAAACCTTTCTATACTTTTATAACCTAGGAAAACGCCAGACAATACTGAAAAAACTACTAATAGATATGCCATGTTTCTATTGCTCTTTCCTAGAAGATGTTTCACTAGTAGTATCTTAACTTTTTGAACGGTAGTTATTGCAGGTTTTCTTCCAAGTTTTTTGATTGCCCCAATGCGCTTAGTTAGCATTTCTAAATCACTGCTAAGAAATAGTATCGTTTCCTTTATCCTATATGCGTTGTCTTGATTTATAGTCCTCCAATCCGTAGTCTTCCTCAGTTTAGGGAATATCTTAGTTCTAATAAGTCCATCTATCTCAAAAAGTAACTGCTCCGTTCGTTTTTCCATCTCCATATTTCTAATACAAACCCAAAATTTATATTTTTTGTTATTTATTACTTGAAATTTACTACAATTTTGTTAGAGAGCATTAGAGCCGTCCTTGTTCTGGGTTGTCCTGGAGACCTTGCTACAGATCACTTCCCATATCGTAAGTTATCTGTTGTCCCCTGCTCCCTTTATCATCCCGCGCTTAGCCCTGTCCCTAAGCTTTTGTATGTTTCTGGATGCAACCAGCGCAAGCGGCGCTCCTTCATCCTTAACCACTATCGCAGAGAGTTCGGAGAGATACCACATAACATCTCCCAACTCGTCTGCTATCTCATCCAGATTTATCTTGCTGTCTCCTCTCATTATCTTTTTTACCTTGTTCGCTACTTCTCCTGCCTCTCCAGCAAGGCCTAATGCCAGATACTCGATAGCCTTGTCTTTGGGATAAATCGCCGTTTTATGCGCCTCGGCCGCATAGTCATCAAACCTTTCTATATTCACACTATCCATGTAATCAACTATTCAATGCCGTTATCACTTATCGCTTCTTACGTTTTTGCTTCATATAGAACTCCGAAGAATCATCGTCTCCTTCTGTACGGGAACGACAGACAACCTTTTCTCAAACTCCATTATGAGCGGGTCCGTATTTACATAACCTTTATCCTTAAGGTGTCTCATGTTTATGTAAGTGTCTGTGACTGCAAGCACCTTTCCTGGTTCTTTAGGATCGTAATAAACTGAGAGCACAGAGAAGCCCCTGAGAGATTCGCTTACCGGAACCCCGATTGTCTGTGGGTAACCTGTGTCCCCCTGCATCTGCGCGCCTGTGAATGCAACCTTGCCTCCGCTCGTTGCCAGCTCGTGTACATGCCTATGTCCTCCTATTGCAAGGCCCTCCTCCATTCCAAGATCGCCTATGATCTGTTCAGGCACCACACTGTGCGATAAAAGGACTGGCAGATCCCCGATGACAACATCTCCATGTCCGTAATCCCCTCCATAAATCCTTTTGACCGATTTTCGCTTTTCCTCGGGAACGGATTGTTCTATGCTTCTGAAAAGAAGTCCTGATTCTGTCACATCTTTCCTCATATAGCTCTTGTTTAGATGGTTGCCGTCAACAACTACGACCGATGACACTCTCAAATCGTCTAGCAATGGCCTTACGCCGTCTACGAAAGCATCAGCCTGTGCATTTGTGTTTGCCTTCGGCGTCTTGTAATACAGCCATGTGGCATATTTCTCCAAGTTTCTCTTGTACTCTTCCGTGCCTGGATTTATTCCCTTCTCCTCTATAAACCCCTTGAACCTGGTAAGGTTTGTCGGGTCGTTATCGATGTGCATCTCGTTCTTGTGATCTCTTAGGTTGCCCTCAATGTTGTCCCCCATAAAGCTCAGGACAAAGCTCTCCTTGACATTCTTTTTTATGTAAGATACCGCAGCATTAAGCAAAAGCTCGTTTGGGTAGCCAATGCCGGGGCTACCAACATGCACATCAGTAAGAATAACAAAATTCTTCTTCTCAATCTCTCTGCTAGAACCCGACGGCACGAAATATTCTGAGAAGAAGTCGCGAGTTTTCTGGCCAACGGCCGAAGAACCGCCATCGAAACTGTGAGACCTCACCAGTCCAGCAAGCGCCTTTCTCTCTGTCCTTCCATTTACCTCGAGTTCCTTAAGCATCTTCGCGAAAAGACGTTTGTTTGTGATCTCTCTGGGCAGTTTGTTGCTCAGCTGTATCTTATCCTTCTTATCAAGTTCTGCAGAAGGAACTTCGTAAGTGCCAGCTCTCTCTATCATCTTTGCCAGCACTATAGACTGTTCTTCTTTCTCCATATCAGCTTTCCGCCTAAGTATATCTTCCGAGAAAAAGGTATGTTTTATCTTGCTACCCTGCACCTCTATCTCATCAAAACCAGATCCAAGGGATCCCTTGCCCTTTGTGAGTATTTCAGTGAACCAAGTCTTAAGCCTCGCATTCCAGGAATCGACTATCTTTGTAGAATCTACGCATGGCGGCGATGAAAGCTGATAGCAGAATTGTTCACTCTGATCGTGTTTAGGCACATATGTCGAAAGTCCGAGCGGCGAGCCAGAAGTTATCATTATGTCGGCATCAGACGATACAGTCCTGAGCGCCCAGTTGACAGAGCCTACCCCCTTGTTCGGGCTCTTTAGGAACATGTGCGATGTGTTTGATGGCTTGTTGCTCAGGAAGAGCTTAAGCCCATTCAGCCCAATAGACGTGCAATTATCTTCCACTATCTCTACACTTTCCTTTCGCCCAAACACATCCTTTATCCTACTTTTCATTATCCTTGATGCAAGCTCGTACGATATCTTCGATCTTGTCGGGGTACCGGGTATATTGTTTGTAAAGCGGTGACCCTGCTCCAGCCTTGCGTTATGTTTTTTCTCTTCTCCCGCTTTCTCCCTTGTTATTATCTCGTTGGAAAGTTTTGTCAAGAAATTTCCTATCTCCTTGGTCTTCCTCTCTAGTTTTGCTACTGATTTCAGGGATTTAGGCTTTCCCGACTCTCTTTTTATCTTTGTGATAATCTTTTCGAGTTCTGTTTCATAGCTTTTGGCCAGGCCGACTGCATCCTCCCTCCTGTATTTTGCAATCACATCAAAGAGCTCATTATCCAGGTACTCTCCCACTTCCTCCATCAGATACTTGAGGTCGCGACTTCCCTCTATTATCCACGCCTTCACGAGCTCAGAATAAAGACCCTTTATCTCCCGGTTATCCTTTATCTCGCTTTTCTTCTGGTCTTTCTTCTCGCCGAGTCTAACTATATCCGAATTGAGCTTATCAATCGCCTTCGATTTTCCCCTTTTACCGTATAAGCCATGAACCGCTTTTTCTTTCTCTGCTATCTGTAATCGTAAGCTCTCCTCCTTCTTCTCCAGCTCAGAGAGTATCTGTATGTACCTCTGCCTCATGATGAATATATGCCTTGGGTTGTAGTTGTAGGAGCTGTTGAGGATATCATACTCCCTGTCTATGTTCATAACGTCGCTATGTCCCATTATGTAAACAAGGCGTGTGCGCGCTCCCTTCTCCTTTATAATGTCTGTTATCCTGCTAAGATGTGGTTTCATCATCACAGAAGCTTCATCCACATTCTCTATAAGGTCCGATATTACCAGACTGCGCTGTCTTCCCTGTTTTGATATGAACTTGGGTATCTCTGGAAGCACTTCGCCATGGAAGACTATGAGGTCTGGCTCTTTGCCGTTCGATATCCTGTCCTTAAGCATTTTATATATTCCAAGAAGGTTATCCTTCCCGAAGTAGTTTGTGCCTCCGCCAAGCTCTCCAACTGACCAGATTCTTGTCTCTCTCTCGTCTACGGAAGGTTCTCCGCTTCCAGTATTCCCCTCTCTTCTAATCCCAACAGATTCCCCTCCTTTTCCCACCATCGAACCAGGTAAAAATTATACATCCTTTACCGGATATCCTTCAACTATAAGATATATATTGATTTTCGTAAAGCGAATGGGGTACAATATCAGTAGCTCCTTCTGCGGTTCTGGTTCCGGTTGTTTGTATGGGAACCATGTTCACGTCGGCCGCGGTCAAAGTTGCTTTTTCCTCTTCCAAAACTCCTTTCACGCCCCCCGCCGAATCCTCGTCCGCCCCTTAATTCTACTCTTATATTCTCGTATTTCTTTGTATCAAGGAATATCTTCTCCATCTTTATTCTGGCTTCGAACTCTATGTCCTTGACTATCCCAATCTGCTCGTTGGATATTATGGAAAACGCGCGCCCATTCTTTCCCATCCTAGCAGTCCTTCCTACCCTATGCACATATACGTAAGGGCTGTCAGGTATGTCAAAGTTGATTATATCCGTTATATCGCTTATGTCAAGCCCGCGTGAAGCCACGTTTGTTGCGATTAAGAATCGGCCTCCCTGTCTGAAACTGCTCAGAGACCTGCTTCGCTTCGCCTGGGTAAGACCGCCATGAAGAAGTATCGCATCATGGTTCTGTTCAAGAAGGAAGGAATGAAGGATATCGGCCTCTCTCTTTGTCTGGAGGAATATAATCGCTTTATTTGGTTTGTATTCATCTATGTAAGCCAGCAGCATATGAAACTTCTGCATGCCTCTTGCTATGCTGTACAGATGCTTTATGCTCTTTACTGTTATTTCGTCGCTGTCTCCCACAGATATTATCTGATGGTTCCTCATCTTCTTCTTCGATATCTCCAATATGTCCTTTGGCATTGTCGCAGAAAGCATCACAGTCTGTTTTTCGCCTGGTGTACGATCCATTATGTACTCCATATCCTCTATGAAGCCCATATCCAGCATAATGTCAGCCTCGTCTATAATGAGATGTTCGATGGTCCCCAGCTTAAGTGCGCCACGTTCGATGAGATCAATGATACGTCCTGGAGTTCCGATTACTATGTCAGCGCCACGTCTGAGCGTGTCAATCTGCATGTTTATAGATGCGCCGCCATAGACAGTTACAACCCGCCT
Organism: Microcaldota archaeon; assembly: GCA_021792775.1. Taxonomy (GTDB): domain Archaea; phylum Micrarchaeota; class Micrarchaeia; order Micrarchaeales; family Micrarchaeaceae; genus JAJYXL01. The sequence goes on along the minus strand of JAJYTZ010000011.1, from coordinate 14,991 downwards.
CCTATCGGTTATCTTTGAGGCAACCCCCGAGATCTGGACAGCAAGCTCCCTGGTCGGGGCGAGTATAAGAATATGGGGCTGCTTGTACTCATGATGTTTGGATGTCAGCTGTATGCTTGGGGCCAGAAACGCGATTGTCTTGCCGGTGCCTGTCTTTGCCCGCACTACTGCGTCCCTGCCAGTAAGTATGATTGGTATAGATTCACGCTGAACGTCAGTTGGTTCAACAACATTGATCCTTCTTAAGGCATCCGCTATGCCCTTGCTAACTCCTAATTCTTCAAAACTCAATTTAACACCGTATATATATCAAAACAAAGATTCCTGCTTTTTCAACTAATGGGGTATAAGTTATATAGACTTATTGGTGGGCCCGCGGAGAATCGGACTCCGGGTCTCCCGCGTGTGAAGCGGACGTCTTACCATTCGACTACGAGCCCCAAATGAATCAGACGCACATATTTATTATTATATTGGTAAACCTTCATATGGACAATGTTTACTTTACTGGAATAGGGGATGACGGCATCACTATAATAGGCGGAAAACACCTCTCCAAGAACGATCCACTCATATGCTGCATCGGCGACATCGACGAACTTATTTCGTCAATCGGATTCCTTCGTTCTCAACTTTCAGATGATCGCCTTTGTTCTCAGCTCATCAGCATACAGGACAACCTCTTTTCCATAAATTCCGAGATAGTCGCGCTTGTCGATCCCAAGTTTTCACCCAAGAGAAAGGTATCTGCCTCAGAACTGTCATTCTTAGAGAATAGTATGCACGACATTGGAATCTCGATGCCTAAACTTTCATTGTTTGTCCTTCCCGGAGGTACACATTCTAGTGCCTCGGCCGACCTCTCCAGATCCGTATGCAGACGCGCAGAGCGTTCCCTCTTCTCTCTCTGCAAATCTTACGGCCTATCTGGCGAACGCATCTCTCTTACCAAAAAATACATCAACCGCCTCTCTTCCTATCTTTTTTGGCTTGCGCGGTATCTGTGCTTTGTAGAACATGTGGAAGAGGCGCATCCCTCAGGCTGACTAACCAAGATTAAAATATTCCGAAAACTTTTTTGTTGTCGACACTCTTTTCGTCCGTCCATCTTTCTCTGCGGTTACGAACTCCTTCTCCGATAACTCCCTTATGTACTGGTAAGCCGAATCCCCAAACGCCTTCACTATCCTGTTCTGCATGATTGGTTCATTTTTGCTTATGTAAGCGAGTATCCTCAAAGCCCCCTTCGATATCTCCGGTTGGTTTGCGAGCCCGCTAAGCCTGCTCGCATACGGCTCTCTAAGCTCCATAATGAACTTGCCGGCTATCTCGTTGATGATGATCGGCGTATCCCTCTCCCTATACTCACTTTCTATATCCTTCAGTGTCTTCGATATCTGACCTAACGATACAATCCCCGTTATCTTTGATATCTCCTCCGTACCTACTGCCTTTCCTGAAAGAAAGAGCACAGCTTCAATCATCTTTTTAGATGTCGTTTTACTGTCTGACTCCACATCATCCTCCTCGTTTTCCAAGCTTTATTATTATCTCGCTGAAGAATGGATCTTGGAACAGTATTACCTTCCCATTCTGCTCAAGGAATAGCATAGGGACGAAAAGGTCGAATATCATGGATTCGGTATCCATCCCGCGCGAAACCTTGCTGAACAGGATAGAACCATCGGCATCAGACCCTCTCTCAAAAATCCTGTATGCAGCGTCCATCTTTTGATATATGTCATCCTTGTTTATGTTGATCTCTATTGATGGTACGATGCTCTTTGTTGTTACCTCTCTTCTCTCCCCAATCTTTATTGCATCGTCCAACGCATCCATAAGATCTTGGAGGGTTATCTTTCTGTATGGCAGATGTCTAGACCTTACCACAAGATTCGGTATGTCCGGCAATACTCTCTGATGCTGTCCCTCATCTGTCTCTGCCTCCTCAGATCCGCTCTCAGGGAATATCTGCATGTATTCGCTCTTGAGCTTTAGCAGGTAAGATGCTGCAAAGAGTATATTTGCCGGGACTGACAGATCCATCAGTTTCATTTTTGCTATTGTGGAGATGTAGTCAACAGCAATCTTCCCTATATCTATGTCCCACGGATCCAGCTTATTTGTCTCGACCAATCTAAGCAGCAAGTCTTTCCACGTCGCACTAGAGACAAGCTCCTCTATATCGAAGCCAGCTCCGCTTATCGCCTTCTCTTCCAGGCTACTCTCTAAAAGTACTGTGTCCTTCATCTGAAGACCGGTCGATTATAGTTGAGCACAAAAATATTTATACCTGTTCAGATAACTCTGATCGTTACAGGCGTTTGGGATGTACATACATATTTCAGAGATAGGCGATAAGGTAGGGAAAAAGGTCTTGCTGCGTGGCTGGGTACACAGGAAACGCGGGAGCGGAAAAATAATATTTATTGTGTTACGCGACCATAGCGGAATCGTCCAGGTCTCGCTTAAGAAGGAATCTTTATCCGATAAAAAATGGGAAATCGCGGAAGGCATAGCAGTCGAGTCAAGCATCTCCGTAGAAGGGGAGGTAACGGAGGACAAGCGCGCGCCTACCGGGTATGAAATCCTCGCATCAGAGATACACCTTGTATCGAATTCCGAGCCCTATCCGATAACAGAGTATCAGAGCACAGAGCTCCTTTTAGATAAACGCCATCTCTGGCTGAGAAGCGCAAAGATGACAAAGATAATGAAAGTAAGGTCTGCGGTCTTCAGGCATACCCGCCATTTTCTGGACAGCAACGGCTTCTTCGAGATCACGCCTCCGCTCATAACTGGAGCTGCCGGAGAGAGCGGAGCAGATATGTTTACCGTTGATTATTTCGGAAAGGATGCGTACCTCACAGAAAGCTCACAACTGTATTCAGAAGCGATGATATACTCGCTTGAGAAGGTGTACTCCTTTGCGCCATCATTCAGGGCCGAAAAGTCACGGACCGTAAAGCATCTTGCGGAATACTGGCATCTCGAGCCGGAGATGGCATACTACGACCTAAACATGACAATGGAACTCATAGAGAACCTTATCTCGGGTATAATATCATCCCTTCTAAAAGAGGATGCGGAATTGGCAGAGCAGGCTGGCGCAGATAAGAAAGTGCTTTTGCACATCAAGCCGCCATTCAAGCGCATAACCTATGAGAAAGCAATCGACACCCTGAACGGGAAGGGCAAATCCCTCTCATGGGGAGATGATTTTGGGGTTGAAGAGGAGAAGCTTCTTACCGAGAACGAGAAAGCCCCGATATTCGTGACGCACTGGCCGAAGGAGATCAAGCCCTTCTATATGCCGATAAATCCGGAGGATGATCGCACTGTCTTATGTGCGGATCTGCAGGCACCGGCGGGCCACGGAGAAATTGTTGGCGGGAGCGAAAGAATCTGGAGATACGCAGATGCCACAAAAAGATTTAAGGAGGTGGAGAAGGCAAAAGGAATAAAATTCAACATGGAAAACTACTCTTGGTACCTGGATCTGCTCAGATACGGGAGTGTCCCTCATGCGGGTTTCGGCATGGGCATGGAGCGTGTGATAAAATGGCTGCTCAACCTAGACCACATAAGGGATGCGATACCGTTCCCAAGAATGATAAACAGGATTAGTCCCTGATTCCCCTTTCTATAGCCAAGCGCAAAGGTAATCAGACCCGAAGAAAGACATCGGGACATCAATAGCAGGTTAAAGGAACACCGCGCAATTTCCAAATCACGGTGTGCTGTACCCGGAGGTCCACGAGCTCGTGTAGATTACATTGGTAGGAACTCCGTTGTTGTTGTTTCCAGAATAATCTTTGGAGTTACCATTGAGCGGCCACCATCCCACAAGGTTTTGGAGATTTGTAGGCGCGCCGCCTATGCCTTCTTGGTAGAGGGCTTGTATCTCTGGTTGGGAGAGGGAGGTGTTGTAGATTTGTATGTTTGCGATGGAGCCAGCGAAGCAATTTGAATTTGGATTTCTACAACCTATCCCATACCAATAATTTATTATATCGCCTTGTTGAAAACTTGTAGGATAAATCCACGCGGTAATGGTAACTGTATAGGTACCTTGACTACCACCTGTATAAACAGGTTGCTTTCCTAAATACAAGTTTATCTGATTAGCTGGTAGATTATTGCTTATTGCAACGAATTGCCATGTATCAAGTTTGGCTGGGGTAGTTCCACAGTTCCACTCAACTTCAAAAAAACAAATAGATTCGCCATATGAATTAAAGGTAAAATAACCAAAATTAACAATACCTGTAGATGAAAATGGGATAGTTGCATAACTAGTTTGCCCGTTGAACTGTGCAACATACTGTGGTATCTCGTTGATAGTGCATGTCGGCCCTACCGCCGAAACAAACAGGTTGCTGCCCGGTCCGTTCGGCCTCATTATTTGGCAACTTCCCGGACTCGCCCTCGGTGCGAACGTGTATGGGTTGAAGAGGTTGAGGGAGAAGAGCGCTGCCAACACTATCGCTATGATGAGGATGGCCCAACCATAGGTCATCAAATATTCCATCGCGGACTGGAGTTTTAACGACTTAGAATTAGCACATACGCCAACGCGCGTTAGTTTCTTGTGTGTGTGTGTGTGTCACATTGCTTTGCAAACGCTCCGAATCCTGCATACTCCTATGTATGCATCGCAAGAATTAAAGAGCTATCACCGAACCCTTTCTGAAGAAAGCGTTCACGGAAAGATGGAAGAGGAAACGCTACGGGAGGGACTTTCGTGGTCGGCATAAATTTTGAAGAAAGCCCCTAAGTATGGATTTAGATTCTGTGACCGAGCTCACCGATATGCAATAAACTCCGCATTTTTTAACTGGATAATCATTGCCTCCCTCAAACAGGGCATCTCCGATAAAAATCATGTCTTCGATTCCGTATCCCAAGCGCTCATTTATTTTTCTTATTCCGTATGCTTTGTCGATTCCCTTCCTTGTGACATCTACAGAGCTCTTTCCCCCCATTCTTACCTCAAACTCAGGCAGCAGCGTATCCAACCTCTCCTTTATCCGTATGCGTTTCTTAGCATCCGGATCCCACATGGCCTTCTCTTCCATCGGAGCATCCTGCCCGACTCCAGACAGTGTTATCTGCGTATCCCTATCCTCTATAACTACCCCATATGTCTTATCCGGCCTAACATAAAGCCCCTCTTTTTCCACAGTCATGAACGCATCAAATATTCTCTTCTTTTCAGAGCCGGATAGTTTTTCGGAATAGACCGCTTCCCATGCTCCATCAGCGAACCTGTACATCTCGCTGCCAGATGTCGGAAGTATATAGAGCCTTGACACAGCGTCTCTATCTAGTTCAATCCCCTCTACAAACTGCTTAAGAAGCTGTTTGTAGCTGCCTCCGCTTATTACGGCAAAATCCACGTGTTTGAGTAAAGAGTTTATAATCTCCCCCATCTCCCTATCCACTTTTATCTTGCTCTCCGCAAGGGTTCCATCAAGGTCTGCCACAATTATTTTCTTGCGCGATATATCAACATTCTCCATAATTAGAGGTTAATTTCAAGCCTTTTATAACTTTCTTCACAAACCTTATCGTGATTTTTTGTTCGACCTGATAATCTTCGATCTAGGAGGCGTAATCGTGGATTTCAACGAGGAGATGTATGTAAGATACATAAGCAAAAAGCTGGGCATGCCATATCGCAAGATGCACGAGGTATTCGTAAGAAACCTCAAACTTTTAGAGCTAGGGAAGACTGATTTCAGTTCCTACAAGAAAGAATGCCTTTCCGAACTAAAGATGGACCCGCGTACAGATATAGAATGGAGCAAAGCATTCCTAAAACTCGCGAAGACGAACAGTGATGTGGAATCGCTGGTGCGGAGGCTCCATAAAAGATACAAGACCGCACTGATAACAAACATATCGAAGGGCAGATACTCGATGGCATACAGGCATAAGTTCGATCCTAGCATATTCGACAGGAGATTTACCTCGTTCGGGTTAGGCATGAGGAAACCATCCGCCCTGATATACAGGAGTGCGCTGCGAAGCATGCATAGCGCGCCTGAAAGAACGGTATTCATAGACAATCTGAAAAGGAACGTCCTTGGCGCCGAATCGATAGGAATAAATGGAATTGTATTCAAAGATTATAGTCAGTTGGTGGCAGATTTGGAAAGAATGGGTGTTTTATGATGCCAGGCACAATCGAACGTATCTTTTCGGGGAGATGGATAGCAGGTCCGTCCATAAGCGACGCGCTGCGCGAAGCGAAGAAGGCTCAACGCTACGGCATAGTTCCAATAGTAAACTACCTGGGTGAAGCATACAAGGACAAGAAGAGCGTGGAGCGCACAATCCGCATCTATATAAAGGCCATAGATACCCTCAAGGCCAGAAAGCTCTCTTTTAATATATCCCTAAAGCCGTCCCAGCTAGGAATACTGGTAGATAAAGGCTACTGTTCGAAGAACTATTCCAGGATAGTCGCGTATGCAAGGAAGCGCGGCGTATTCGTATGGTTGGACATGGAGGAAAGCTCCCTGGTGCAAGACACTATCGACCTCTATGAGGGAGAGATAAGGAAAGGAGGCGTAGGGATATGCATACAATCCTATCTAAAGAGAAGCGATTCCGACATAGACAGGATAACTAAGATCAGGGGCTCTGTTATAAGGCTGGTAAAAGGAGCGTATTCAGCAGGGACAGATACAGCGTATAACGACAGAAAGGATGTGACGGCAAACTACTACAAGCTCATGGACAAGCTCTTTAAACGCGGGCATACGTTCACCATAGGGACTCACGACGACAAGATAATAAGGAAGGCACTCTCCCTAAACAGGATACACAAGCGCGATGTGACATACGCTATGCTTAGGGGGATAAGGAACGACTACCTGATAAAGCTCGCAGAATCAGGCCACAAGACAACCATGTACCTGCCCTTCGGAGAGGAGTGGATATCATATTCGTATAGGAGGCTTAGGGAGGCAGGCCATCTCTCATTGCTGATAAGATCGCTCTTTGGACCATCTGTCAAGGAGCTGTAGCCCAATAAACATATAAATCATCTTTCCTACTACACTTGTAAGTCAATGACGCGGTGATACTGATGGCTACGAATGATTCTAGAGAAAAGAACAGTCCAAACCGCAGTATAACCGCTTCTAAGCAGAAAGATTTCTCAGAATGGTATGTGCAGGTGCTCCTAAAGTCCGATTTTATCGACTATACTGCGGTATCAGGATGCATTGCCTTCAGGCCGTCAGCATATTTCGTGTGGGAGAAAGTAAGGGACTATGTGGATGCAAAATTCAAGGAGGATGGCATAGAAAATGTCTATTTTCCTACCCTTATACCCGAGCATCTTCTTCAGAAGGAGAAGGAGCATGTGGAGGGATTCACTCCCGAGGTAGCGTGGGTTACACAAACAGGGGACACAAAGCTTGAAGAAAGGCTTGCCGTCCGCCCTACCTCGGAGGCAATCATGTACGAAAATCTGTCTAAATGGATAAGGTCATGGAGGGATCTTCCAATGCGCCTTAACCAGTGGAACAATGTGCTGCGCTGGGAGTTCAAGCATCCAACGCCGTTTTTGCGTACTAGGGAATTCCTATGGAACGAGGGCCATTCTGCGTTTGCATCTAAGGAAGAAGCCGAGGCGGAGTTGCCCCGCATTATGGGAATCTATGAGGATGCGTTGAAAGACACGTTTGCGATATTCGGTATCCAGGGAAGGAAGACCCAGAAGGAGAAATTTGCCGGAGCCGCCGCAAGTTTTAGCTTCGAGCACCTTATGCCAGACGGCAAGGCGATACAGGGTCCGGACTTCCACCACGACGAACAGAGGTTCTCCAAGGCTTTTGAGATATCCTTTACAGGAAGGGACGAACGTGCCGATTACATATACCAGAACACATATGCCATCTCCTCTAGGGAGATCGGCGTGATGGTCGCTACGCATTCTGACGACAAGGGTCTTGTGCTTCCTCCAAATGTTGCAAAGGTCCAGATAGTGATAGTACCGATATATAACGACAAGACAAGAGAGGAGGTTGTAAAGCACGCAGCAGATCTCGAAAAGAGGCTTGCCTCGAGCGCGCGTATACTGCTGGATTCACGCGACGAATACTCGCCAGGATGGAAATTCAATGAATGGGAATTAAAGGGCGTGCCGTTAAGGATAGAGATTGGCGCCCGCGAGATTGCGGAGAGGTCAGTCACGGTATGCACGCGATACAATTCGACCAAGGAAAAGGTGCAGGAAGAGAGCCTCATAAATGGCATAAGAGAGAGGCTCGAGAGCATCCAGAAAGAGATGTACAACAACTCTAAGAGATCCATATTATCTAAAGTAAGGAAGGTTTTGACCTATGAAGAGCTCAAGCTCGCAGTGGAGGAGGGATTTTTTGCCCAGGCTCCATGGTGCGGCGATGAAGGTTGCGAGGACAGGATAAAGGATGAGACCGGCGCGAAAGCGACGAACATGCCGTTAGACTCTCAGCAAGACGCTGAACGCAAGAGCTGTGTATTATGCTCTAGACCAGCACATCATATCGTGAACTTCGCAAGATCGCATTGAAGCCCCGTCATCTAGTGGCCAAGGATAGCGGGCCTTGGACCCGCGCACATCGGTTCGAATCCGGTCGGGGCTAAGTTCATTTGTCGTTGCAAAACGAATAGTTTGAAGCTGGAGAAAATGCGAGGAAATCAAGGGCATACATAAACACGAACAAGCAGGAGATCTACCAGCGGATAGATAGGGGTGCAGATTGATCCCGTCCAAACGCTAAAAAGACTGCATCGAATCTGCGGAAAGATTTTTATATGTATTAATTCCATATTAATATGGTGTTAATATGGTAAAGGCGATTGTGGACATAAGTGATAATGCGAACCGCACTATAAATATAATCAAGGCGGAGTACGGCTTCAAGGATAAATCCGAAGCAATAAACAAAATGGCCCAGGAATACGAAGAATTCGTCTTCGAGCCCAAATTAAAGCCTTCTTACATAAGAAAATTGAGGAAAATCCGGAAAGAGCCGCTGGTCCATATAGGTACCGTAAATAATTTCAGGAAAAAATACCATCTGGATTAGGGTGCGTCGGTGACCGTACCTTATGGATTGAAAGTCAGGGCTCATGTGGATAAGATATTCGATAAAATGGGAAAACGAGAGAAGCACAGCCTTGAGATTATCTACAAGAAGCTCGAGGAGGTGTGCGAAAATCCGCTCAAATTCAAACCTTTAGGCGCACCGATGCAGGGGCTAAGAAGGATTCACGTGCTCAAAAGCTTTGTGATAACGTACTCTATAGACGAATCTACCCACACGGTTTGGATAGAGGACTTCGCTCACCACGACGAAGTCTACGAATAAGGGTACTATCTCAGTATGCAGTAAGGTTTGATAGATCAGTTCCTAAATAGTCAGAAATCTCGCTCCTTTCGACCGCTTCGTATTCGTATCCTTTGTATGTCACGAGCACTACAAGCGCTAGAAAAGATATTACGGTTATCACAATCATGTAATCCCGAATATAAGAGAGATAAGCGTACGAGAACAGCACTATCGATACAACGCTGGTCCCTATACCATATATGAATGAATGCTTAGTGTCCGCGAGGACAAGCAGGCCGGAAACAAAACTCATAAGGCTGACAAGAATGCCCAAGAGCGGAAATACGTTCACAAAGCTCTCGAACTGCACAAGGCCGGAAAGATCACCGTGCAGAACGCCAGGAAGGGCGGCAGCAAGCCTGCCTCCCTGATAGACCACCTGCGGATACCCGAAATATATGAAGACTATGAAGATAAGCATGAACATCATGGCTGCAACGATCCCGCCGTATTGATACCTTGTGCTTTTTGTCTCTATCGGTTTTTCTGTCCTGTCTACGTCCTCAAGGCAGAAAGCGGTTCCGTTCTTGTCTATTATGTCTTCGTAGCAAAAAGGCCTTCCGCAGAATTTGCATGTTGTATACGCATCCCTCCATGGATGCCATATGCACTTCAGCCTGCTTTCCACTCCCTGTTCCGTCTTATGGCCAGTCAGGTAGTCTGATGAGACTCCCGCAGCCTCTATCTGGCGTGCCGTGAAAGATTTGGAGCGGTCCTCTCTCTTGCTCTCTGGAACAGGTTGGTTATAAACCGCGCTCTTAATCACCTCAGAAGCAGGTACACTCCTGACTTTTCCCGGCTCTCCGAGCACAGACTTTGGTGTCTGGACACCATTCGGGCTCTCTTTCTCCTCCTCCATATTCGCCATTTGTTCCTGCTTCTGTGAAGATACTCTCTCCGATATCAGAGCGTCCTGCGCCGCGCTTATACGCTCAGCAAGCTCCTTTGCCTGCGCTATCACAGAATTGAGTTTTTGGATATCCGGAGAAGAAGACTTTCCGGATTTTATATCGTCAGCGATTGCCCCCCTTTGCCTTATTATCGTCTGTGATAGCTCCTTTGCCTGCGCTATCATCCTGTTTATCTCTTTTTCGGGAGACTGTGCTGCCATTTTCATACCTCATCCAATTTTGATATTACCTTCTGTTTCTCGCTTATCTTGTTAAGCATATCAAGCACTTTGTCTACGCTCTCATCTATCTCGTTTATCTGCTCATTCGGACCGGCAATGTTCCCGGTGGAAATTTGTGCCGGCGGACCGCCTTCCTCATTTGTTTTCTGAGTCATACTAACGTTTTCCGCACGCTTTTTCTTCGCAATTATCCTCGCTTTTTCTCTCTCTTCAAGTATTCTCCTCGCCTTCTCTCTCTCTTCCAGTATCTTCTTTATGCCGCTTCTTACCCCGGCCGCTAAGGGTTTTTCAACCTTCTCCTCCACCGCCTCAAAATTGATAACATGCATTACGCTTTCTCTCCTTTTTTGGTTTACTGGTTTGCCTGTAGTTGCCTGACCTCTCTCTATCCTCATCCTGAATATCAACAGGTCCTTGTCGGGATTTATCATCTGAAAGACCTTTCAGAGCGCGCCCTTGCCTCTCTCTTTTTCTTCTCAAACACTCCTCTGTGTTTTGCGCAGCTTATGCAATAATATATTTTTCTCTTCTCGAAAAGCCTCACGTCTTTGGTAGTGTTCATACCGGTACCTATGCTGAGCGCTTTTTCGTATGCTACTGCTTTGTTCCTTGGACTCTTCCTTCCGCATGACTCGCAGACTACTAATGTATTCTTTCCTCTCAATTAAACACCAGTATTATATTCCACACCAAATATTAAAATATGAGAGCATTGGAATCTTACCCATGTCTCAAGCCAAAAAGACAGGCGCCCCGTGCTCTGGAAACATAAGAAACACGATATCTGCAGTAAAGATAGCTGCGGCACTCTCGCTTTCTAATATGAATGTTAGCAGTATTGAGATAGCGCACATGCTCAATGTCACGGGGGCTTCGATAACAAAGTACCTCCATAAAAAATATTCTGCACAGACGGCAAGACTGGTCTCATACATTCTAAGCAGAGGACTTGAGAAGAAGGTTGTCGAGAAGGCGCTATCGGGAGGCTCAAAGGATGAGATCCTGATGGAGATAGAAAGGTCAGCATCGGAGAGAAAGTTGCTCCTGATGTCTTAAGGCCTTCTTTTTCCCTTGAAAAGGAGGATCTCGCTTCCAGCGTTCTCCATTTGGATCCTAGCTACGTCCTGCTTCCTTCTGAACCCAGGAACCAACGACTCAGTATACCTCATCCCGCGCGTTATGTCAAATATCTCCCTTATTATTTTGTACAGCTCCTCCGCACGCTCGACATCCTCGTTGTTCAGCAAATCTATAATCTCTCTCCTCAACTCCCCTATCACATCCATGATTCCGAGGAGGTATGCTTCAGGAGACACTTCCATGCTTGAACGGCCAGGTATTACTCCATCTCTCTTTATGGAATAGAGGGCTTCAGCTTCCACATATTCCTGAAGCGCTTGGAGCGCATGCCACCTGAACTCGTTGTCCACTCCTTTAAGCACATCCGCCGATCTTCTAAGTTCCCCGATTCCCTCCTCCACATTCTCGTTGTTGTGAATCATGGCCATTATGCTGCCCGCTAATCTTATCGTTTTTCTCGAAAGTTCGTTTATCTGATCAAGTTTCTGCTGTCTTCCCTCTATTTCCTTTTCTATGAGTTCCATCTCTTTGTCTATCACATTATCCCCTCAAATTGCTGCGTCCATACCAGAAAACATACTGCTGCGCGAACCCAGCCATATCCCCCCATTTCCTGCTTGCATAAGAGTGTATCTCTTTCAAGCTCTTATTCTTTCCGTTGAAGTACATCATTTCCATGCTTCTTTTCACCCAAACATCTACCGGAAACGCCTCCATCTTCCCATATCCCATAAGCGCTATGCAGTCCGCCACCTTTTCTCCCACACCCTTTATCTCCATCAATTCTGCCTTGAGGCTGTTGTAGTCAAGCTTTGATATGCTGTCCAGGTCAAGGCTGCCTGAGCAGTATTCCGCCGCGCTCTTTATGTACTTTGCCCTGAAACCGGTTCCGCATCTCATTATGTCCTCTATTCTCGCTTCGGAAAGAGACTCTGCAGAAGGGAAGGAATATCTCGTCTCGCCGCGGAAGCCCTCAATCGGCTCTCCAAAACGTTCCATAAGATTCCTGACAATCCTCCTTATCCTCTTCAGGTTGTTGAACTGCGATATTATGAAACATACACTCGTCTCCCACGGCTCGTTCTTTGTGACTCTCATTCCACGGAACTGTCCTATCGCTGCAGATATTTTCCTATCAGTGCTTATCGCATCGTACATAGATACGATATCATCGCCCAGCCTGAATCTGCTCGCTATCTCCCCCCTTACAGATATCCCATCGCTTCTCCTAGCGCTTATGGTCGTTTCCTGTCCGTTAATAAATTCAGCTTCTACAAGCGCATTACCCACCGGATATGTCACCCTTCCAAACTCCTTTTCATAATCTCCATAGAAGGTAAGAGGCTGGGCGCTCTCGATTGTGTAAGATAGATTTAGCATCTTGGCGGTAAGCCTCTCTCTCCTCAATGTATCAGCCTATATGGTTCCAGTCTATCCTATTCTGTTTCGTGTCAGAGGCATTCCTGATGGTGACCGTTTCGTCCTTTATGGTGTCATAATCGATAGTTATCGAATAAGGTATCCCGATCTCGTCGGCCTTCGCATATCTTTTGCCTATGCTGCCGCCTTCAGAATAAAGGACAGGAATTTTCAATTTAGAAAGCCGGTCTTTTATCGCAATCGCCTTGTTGGACAGTTGCTCATCCTTCTGGAGAGGAAAGAGTGCATACTTGTACGGTGCTATATTCTCGTTAAGCAGCAGGACATTCCATTCCCTTCCCTCTGTCTTGTAAAGAGAGTTATACATCGCAGCCCAAAAGAGCCTGTCCGTACCAAAACTTGTCTCAACAACATGCGGCACTATATTCTTGTTGCCGCTAAGTATTGACATGCTCTTGCCGGATGACTTCTGATGATTGGACAAGTCGAAGTCTGTCCTGTAAGCATTTCCTATCACCTCCTCAAAGCCGCCCTGTATCCTTATCTCAACATCCACATTCCTTTTTGAATAGTGCGGAAGTTCATCCTCCAACAAGTCCCTGAACCGTATGAGTTCATCCTTTATTCCAATCTGTCTCAGGAAGTCGAGCTCTTTCGCAAGAAGCATCGCATAAAGATGGTTGGGTATTACTTTCCTATCAAGCAGTTCGCCTATGCTGACTGATTCCATATCTGCTCCCCTGTTTGCTTGCGCGTCCCTCGACAAGAAATTTATCTTGTAAGCGGAGTAGGACTGCGCTTCCTTCGCGACAGAGGAAAGGTCATCAGGGTCAAAGAAGTATTCCATCTCCATCTGGGAGAACTCCCTCATCCTTATAAGCATATTTCTCGGAGATATCTCATTTCTAAAGACTTTTCCGATCTGGCCGATTCCGATAGGAAGCCTTAGCCCATAGTTTCTAAAGATGTTTTTGAAATCGAGAAAGATGCCCTGTGCGGTCTCCGGCCTAAGATACCCTACCTGCTTGTTGGAAGGGCCTATATGCGTCTGGAACATGAGGTTGAACGTCCCGACCGTGCCAAGTTCGCTCTTGCACTTCAGGCATTTTATGTTCTCTTTTATCGCTGCCTGAAGTTCTGCGGTGGTAAAGTGCTTGACCTTCTCTTTCTTTGCATCATCCTTCAAACTGCCAAAATACTCCTCAAGGAGCTTGTCAGCCCTATAGCTGCTTCCGCATTTCGGGCAGTTTACTATCGGATCAACAAAGTTCTTAAGGTGCCCGCTGGCCTCAAATACCTTTTCCGGATACACTATAGTGCTCTCTATCTCAAGATTTCCCATACCATCGACAAAGAACGCTCTCCAAAGGTTCTCGATGTTGTGTTTTATCCGTGCGCCTATCGGTCCGTAGTCGTAGAAGCCGGAAATCTCCCCATAAGCCTCGAATGCAGGGATTATTATGCTCCTTCTAGCGCAGAGGTTTATCAGGCTCTCAAGATTCTGTCTCTCCATATGACCAACAAAAGATAGTGATAAGGAATGTGACCAAATCCCTATATATCTTTTTCTGTCGTGCGAAGAGGCGACAGCCTGTACACTAAAAGGCTACTCAAGATCCATCTCGGTAAGCCTGCAATCCCTGTAAGTTATCAGTTTCCCGTACCTCTTGTCAACTTTTTTGAGAGAGGAGTCGAAACCTCTTGGCTTCTCGTCGTTCAGGAAACTAACCCTGACCCTTATTCCGCCGGAAGATCTTCCTGTGTATATCTCATCGACGTACCCTCCATTCAAGTAGATAAGGTTGGCGAGCCGTGCAGGATCCGAATCGACAGGATCGAAGAAGAAGTACTGGTGGTAGCGCTTTCCATCCACCGTGACAGTCCCGTCCTCCAAAAAACTGCGGGCGTTCGGGTCTGTCCTTATTTTCATCCTGACATATGCCTTCAGGAAAGATATTTTTTTCTCATCCATTTTCATCCCAAATTTAGTTAACATAAGAGAAGGAGAGA
>JAJYTZ010000010.1 GCA_021792775.1 Microcaldota archaeon | reverse complement strand
AAAGGAAAGTAATTTAAGGATAAATAGAGCAAATCAGACATGCTGCGATACTTGTATGCCATGGTTATATTTGCCGCAATCCTTGGTATAACTGGATCGGTAACGGTCAGCTTAACCGGACCGGTAGTAATGACAATAAGCAACGGCTCATCAATATACTTAGGAAAGGTAGGGCCGGGCCAGACATTCTATGTCAACGTAACATCGTCAACATACACAAACTCAGGTAACTATCTTAATATAGGGTGGAATGAGCTTGCGGTGAAGAAAGCGCCTCCTGGATGGACGATCCAGAATTCCTCGTTAAACACGATAAATCTTCCGGTCCTGATCAAGCCAGCTCCGGATACCCCCACTGGCAGATACCCAATAACATTCGAGGCGGTAAACATCGGCAACTATTCCGGATTAGGCACCCTCACATTTACTGGGTACATAAACGTAACACCTGACGTATTCAAAATGCAGGCAAGCCCAAACATATTACAGGTCAATGCGGGATCGAAAGCAGACATCATTATCTCTATAAACAACACCGGAGTATCAGATAATCCATTCCTAATAACCCTGACAGGGCTACCAGCATGGAACCAGACAGAGACGGCGATAGCACTGCATCACACCTCCGGAACGTTCACATACGGCATCATCGAATACATACCGGGGGTATATAAGACAGCGCTGTTGGTCCAATCGATCTCAAGTCCCATTGTATACAAAGAGACAAACATTACCATAATTGTAAAGAGAGGACTGCTAAGTGATTACACTGCGATAGGTGGAGGAACGATAACATTCCCGATAATATACGAACCTGCACTCGCCGTAATGTACATAATAGGAGAAGCGATCAAGCACTTGTAGGTAAGACCATGCCGGAAAAGAAAAAAGAGAGCAATCTTTCGTTATTCTTTATAGCCGTCAAATCGCTGTCAGATCTGGCAAGGAGCACATATTCGCCGGACGGCGCTAATTCCCCACTCTTCCTCATAGAAAGAGGAGGAAAAAGCCTGCTATTTTCAATAGGAGAAAGCATATCAGGGACAAAGATGGCATATTCCTTCCCAACAGAGAAAAAAGGAAACATGTGCATATACACAAACAAAGACCTGTACAACAAGGAAAGCATAGAGATACTGAGTAAATACCCAGAGCACCTGAACTACAAAAGCTATGTGATACCGATAATAGAGCTGGATCGAAAGAACATAAACGAGAGGAAGCCAGGAAATAAAGGCGTGATAAGTATAAGAGCGGCAGACTACCGGCCCATAGTGATGGAGCTGATAGATAAAACAGCATCATCAGGGAACATAACAAACATATACACATTCATGCACAAAGGGCAGAGATACCTGGGAAGCTTCGACATAATTGATTCGGATGATAAGAAGGTATTTATACACTCCCCGATAGATTCAGAAAAAGATTTCAAGTTCCTCAGGTACGACCAGGCATCAAGCGAGATAAAGCCGACCGATATTTACTCGGAAGACATCTCGCTCAGCGTTATCAATATAGAGGCCCCAGATTTCCTTTTGCCCGAGTAGCTCAATGGTAGAGCGTCCGGCTGTTAACCGGAAGGTCGCAGGTTCAATCCCTGCCTCGGGCGATTCAACTTCGCGAGGAAGCAGTAGAATACGCCCTGTTCAAATTCTGAAGGCCCTTCCAAATATCTTATTGAATATCTTGGCTAGGGTCTCGTTTATATCTCTGCTGAAAACCTTCAATAGCCTTGCAATTACCAGGCTTATTATCACACCTGCTATTATATCGGTAAGATAATGCTGGGCAAGAAGTACTTTGCCAAATAGCAATATGGCCACCCACATCAGATAAAGTATCTTTAGATATCTGTAATTTATAAAGAGAGCAAGTCCAGTAAGTACTGTGGCGTGGTTTGAGGGGAACGAATAGCCCGTATCGCAATAACCTTGGAGATACTGCAATCCCTGCAAGCTACACGGCCTTGGTTCTTTCACTATCATCTTTATTATGTCACCAACCATATACAAAACCAGCAATGCCACGGCAAACGAGAAAGCGTTTCTGTCCCTCTTAAATAAAAGATAGAGAATCACTATAGGAAGCACAATAAAGTAGCTTTCTACTACATATGACATTATATGATAAAGTAGTGGACTTCCAAGTTTTTCCGTAACTTGGTACGCCGCCAGATTCAAATTTTGTATAAAAGACAAAATATCATTCATATTCATCATTTATTTCCCTATTCAGAAACTTGTTATCATAGGGTTAATACGCTCCGGCAATATAAATTCCTCTTAGTTATAAAATAACATAACCAAGTGGTTATTATAGATTTACTTATTTCAAGCTATTAAGATAGAAAGGTATATATAACTTAAGTTACATTATATTGTAACCTAGGTTATTTCGATGAAAATCCCGATAATTAACCTTTTGAAAAAAAGAGAATACCGAGAGCTCTCAAAATTCCAAGATGTGATAGTTACAACACTTTATCAGATAGATAGCAACATCGTCCTGCACGGCGGGACAGCAATCTGGCGCTGCTTTTCTGGTAGTAGATTCTCAAATGACATAGATGCATATATTTCATCAAAGAATGAACTTGAGAGTCTAAAGGCAGGAGTACTCTCAATAGCATCCAACCAAGGAATAAAGGTGGAAAAGATAAAGGATACAGGAAACCTGATCTTTATGGCATTTTCTTCTGCAGATACCTATCTAAAAGTTGAGATGAATTATGCAAAGAAGCACATAAATGCGATAGCAACAAGATTTGAAAAAACCGATGGCACGTATACTGAAATTTTGACACTTTCTCCAGAAGACCTAATTCTGGAGAAGATTGCTGCATACTCCGATAGGAAATTCATACGGGACATCTATGACATGTATATACTGAGTGATTATGTAAGTGATGAGGAAAAGATCAAGAATGCTGTGCTGGCGTTTACAGATAAAATTGAAAAACCGGTTAATGAGAATGATCTCAAAGCACTGATTTATACGGGCCCAGTTCCATCTTTCGGCAACATGGTAAAATACATACAGGCGAAATTTTCATGAAATATATAGAATACGTTAGAGAGCATTTCGGCGATCAAGGTTTTCCAGTTATAAAGCTCTCTGATTTGAAGACTGCCTTAAAATCAAAAAAAATAAGCGATGCTTACCTCAAAAGGCTGGTAAATTATATGATGCGTAGCGGAGAACTGAAAAGGATAACCAAAGGTACATACACATTGCATAATGATATAACTGTTATTGGTTTTGCCTTTCAGCCATTTTATTATGGGCTCGAAAATGCTCTGACAATAAGAAAGCTCTGGGAGCAGGGCACTAATCCGATTGTTGTAACCCCGAAAATGGCGAGAACAGGGATAAGAAAATTTGGAGACGCTAACTATCTGATTCAGCGAATACCGAAGAATTTATTTTTTGGTTTTGAGCTCGTGAAGTACTATGATTTTTGGATACCTGTATCGGATATTGAAAAAACTTTGATAGATTTCGTGTATTTCAGACATTATATAAGAGACGATGTAATGAAAGTAATGAAATCTCTGATTGACAAAAAGAGATTACAAAACTATCTGAATAAGTACCCTTACGAAACTAAGAAGAATGTATTGAACCTACTAAAATTGAAGACACAAAACGAAAGAAATACTTATAAAGCGAGGTAGTACCGAAAGTTCATTTCTTCGTCGATCTGTCGTCGAGATTGTGATTGCAGGGATTTGACCCAAGAGTACGATGCAAAGATGGCGTCGTTTGATGGTGTTTGATATTCCCGATGTTAAATGATATTACTTAATATAGAACAAGCTTAGGCATTTATTACTTTATGGATATAACTAATCTAGGCTATAGTGTGGAGCGTGTAATGATTTTTATAGACGGAAGCAACTTTTACTATGGTTTGAGAGTAGCCACAGGTAATACTAATGTGAACCTAGAGCGCTTTGGAAAAGTATTATGCGGCGATAAGAGAAAACTTATTAGGATTTACTACTACAATGCCCCTCTCGATCAGGAAAATGACAAAGAAAAATACACGAAGCAACAGAAATGGTTCGACAGAGTAAGGAATACTCCAGACACTACGTTAGTTTTGGTAAAGATGAAGAAAAGAATGAGAGATGGGAAACCCGAATATTCTGTGAAGGGAGATGACATACATTTGGCGATAGACATGCTAAAGCTCGCTTACAATGATGCCTATGACACCGCAATATTAGTTAGTGGTGATGGTGATTTTTATCCAGCCATTAGAGCGGTTAAGGAAAAAGGTAAGAAAGTAGAGAACGCATTCTTTTCAGCAAATAGGTCTTCTTATCTTAGCCAAGAATGCGATAAAAGTATAAACATGGCTAACTTCATTAAAAGCTGCTTAGATTAAGCAAAAGGGCCTAACGTTGGCAAAGCCAACGATAGGGATCATATGATATTATGAGGGCATATAAGATATAAAAACCTGCTTATAGGATCGTTTTATTTCTGTCATCGATTTGTCGTAGTGATTGCGATTGCCGGGATTTGAACCCGGGTTATTGGCTTGGAAGGCCAAAGTCCTACCAGGCTAGACTACAATCGCTCGCAAAAGATTGTCAAAAAACATTAATAAAGGAATAGATTCTCGTTCAGGCCGCTAATGGTGTCCTCCACATCCGCACGATCCGCCGCCTCCGCATCCACATCCATGGTTTTCAAAATGCTGGCTTCCTTCAATCGTTGTGCCTGACGGTGCAACTGTCGCCCCGCAGTCACCGCACTCAAATTTTCCTTCCTTGTTAAACTGCAATGCCTCCTTCTTGTTCAGTTCCCTTCCGCATATAGGGCAAGATGCCCTTTCGTCCATTTGATCTTTCACATCCATTCTACTCACTCAATTTTATACACGTACCTTCAGATATAAATCCTTTGTGCGTTGTTCTTTACGTCGCTCCATAAGTGCCAAGCGCCGGGAGTGGGAATCGAACCCACGGAGGCCGAAACCGGCCAAACAGCTTAGCAGGCTGCCGCCCTACCTCTAGGCGACCCCGGCATAATCGCATACAGATATCCAATATCCTTATTAAAGACTTGCGCAATCCGCAATGGCAGAAGCCGGATCTGCACGTACACGCGCATATGCGCTGGTCGCAACTCTGCTCAGTCCTGTATCCCGAAAGCATATACGGAGTAAGTTTAAGGTTGCTCCTTCCGGCCTGGCCCGGTTCACATACACGCATATCATCCGGGGCAGAACATCCTCGTTTCATTGCGGGCGCATACATGCGCATACATACTCGTCCGACATTCGCCCGCCATAAAGGGGGTATGCGGTACGGAAAACCCCTAGCTTCCCGCTTATCTGCCATTCTATAATCCGTATCACAGTTTATAACCTTTATGTGTTTTGGCTGTTCCGACTACAAAACAATATATATCTTCCTTACAATGATACCTCAAACAGCGAGAATGATTACTTGGAAGAGAGAGAATATGTAGAACTGCTCGACAGAGCACTTAAAGAGATTCCAGAGCTTACAGCGGAGAGGTCCGACTTTGTAATACCCCCAGCAGAGACCTTTGGGCAGGGCAACAAAACCGTACTAAAGAACATAGGCGTTATCGTTGACAGGGCCAGGCGCAGCGCAGCAGAGATTGCCAAATATCTGACAAAGGAACTCGGCGTTCCTATCAGCAATGACGGACAGCAGCTTCTCATAAATGGGAGGTTCTCCAATGACGATATAGACAGAAGGATTAAGCGCTATTTTGAAGTCTACGTAATTTGCAAAGAGTGCAAGAAACCTGACACGCACATAGAAAGCGGCGGCCGCGGAGTTGCATACCTTGTCTGTGAGGCATGCGGAGCAAGATACGGAATAAAATCATAATCGAGTGGTCAAATTGATGAGTAGGCGCAGGGGGAGAGGAAATTTCAGAGGCAGAAAGTCCAATATGCCTGAAGCAGAGCATGCGTTGCGTACTCCCCATGGCGCAGAGTCAGTTGGCATAGTAATAAAGGCCCAGGGCTCATCAAGATTCCTCGTTCACTGCATGGACGGTAAAGAACGCATATGCATAATCCCTAAAAAATATAAGAGGAGCTTCTGGATAAAGGAGAACGATGTGGTGCTTGTTGCACCTTGGCCTGTCCAAGGAGAGGAACGTGGGGATATAATAATGAGATACAGCATATCTGATGCGAACAAACTCAGAGAACGCGGATTACTGAAGTAGTAGTATTCCGATTATCTGGCAAAGTATAATATTTGCCTTTACATGTGGGGTAGAAATGCAGAAACTCAGCGACCTTCTTGGGGAGTCAAAAATATTTGCGGACCGTGAGGTGCTTTCGCCTCATTATATCCCCAACAACCTCGTATTCAGGGAGAAAGAGATAGGCAGGATCGAGCGCGCTCTTGCTCCATCCTTGAAGGGAGAAAAAGGGCGCAACCTCTTCCTTTATGGAAAGACAGGTACCGGAAAAACCAGCTGCGCAAAGTATGTAGTAAAAGAGGTGGAAGAGATCCCGAATTCGAAAGCGAAGATTTCATACATAAACTGCAAGATGTACAATTCCAGATACCGTGTGCTCAACAAGATAATATCCGACCATTTGCCAACATACTCAAAGAGGGGATATGGGGCAATAGACCTGTACGAGAAAATAGCGAATTGGATAGAAGAGGACAACAAAACGCTGATAACCATACTAGACGAGATAGATGTAGTAAAAGATCTTGACGACCTCGTATACACGCTTACAAGAATAAACAGCGATATGAAGGCAGGGGGTTTCACTATAGTCGGTATCTCAAATAATGTCTCATTCAAGGAAAACCTCGATCCGAGAAGCTTATCCGCTCTCTACGAGACCGAGATAGTATTTCCGCCGTATGACGCGAATGAGATATATGCGATAATAAAGGACAGGGCCGAGAAGGGATTCAAGAAAGGGGTAATGGACGAAAATGTACTCCACTATGTAGCTGCCGCAGCGTCGCAACACGGGGGAGATGCAAGATTCTCCCTAAAGATAATATCAAGGATAGGGGAACTGGCAGAGGAGGCGGCGAAGGAGAAAGTAACGCTCACAGAGGCCGAAGAGGCTGTAAAGATAGCAGAGAAGGATATAGTATACGAGGTCATAGCGAGCCTTCCAGAACAGCAGAAAATTGTCCTATACGCAATATCGAAGATTTCAAAGGAGGGCGGCGCCTACAAGAAACTTATAACAGATGGTCTCGACAGGTACATATTTAGCGGGGAGGTATACAAACACTATAAATCAATATCAGAGAGCGTAAAAAAGCCGCCGAAGAGCGAGCGATGGTACAGAAACTACATATCTGAGCTGGAGATGCAGGGAATAATAAAAACATTCGACTCCGGGAAAGGAATACGAGGCCACACAAAACTCATAAAGTTGATGTATCCCGCAGACAAAACACAGGAAGTTATAGAGAAGAGCATATTCGGTCTCAAAGGGGTCGGCTGAATGGATGCATACGATCTTGTAAGGACCGAAGTAAATCTCTCCTTATCAAAAAGACTCGGCTTTACCGAAATAATAAGCGCTGTAAAGGCACATTTGGGCGCACCTGAGTCAAAAGTGATGATGGCAACAGAACCCACATCGCTGCGCCGCATCCGAGAGGGGATTATAGGCCTAATCTCCACAGACTACAAAATTGGCGGCCAGATGCTGGCAGAAATCTCGGACAACGAGACTGCGGTTTTTATCGCCGTATCGCCAATCATCAGCGGATATGGGATTCAGCGCTCGCGCCAAATATTCAGGGCCGCGGCGCTTTTCAACCAGTCAGAAAAAAAGGACATACAGGTAGGATTTGTGAGCTTCGCAGGCACCTCCGCAGAATTATGCTCTAGGATTCAACTCCTACAGCTCGCTAAGCTGATATCAGAGGACGACAGTTATGCGAAACGCTCTATCTCAGAGACGAATTCACTCCTTCTGAAAGCTGTCGTGAATGAGAACAATATTTAAACCTTTCCAGAGAACCTATTCTGGGTATAGACTATGGAGGATATAGAACACGGCCTATCAGATTAGCGGAGGATAAAGGACTCCAAATTTCTATCTACATCTACTGTACAGTTTAGACATTGTTGACTTAGCTCCCTTTTCGCACTTACTTTTTGGTTTCTATCCGCATATTATTCAGTGTCTCATACTGTTTTGAGAGCTCTGGCCTTATCCTCCTATAATTTATCCTCCCCTTTACCACATCGCTTATTGTCATGCTCTCGCTCCGTGTCCCTTCCACAAGCTCATTGAGCTTATCTACCTCTCTTTCCACCTCACCCGTGTGGAACACAGGCATTATGCGTAATATACCATAAGGAGAGGTCATATCCCCAACCACCGAGTACTTATTGACCGCTTCTCCCGTATCCTCTATAATATCTTCTAGCACTTCCTTTCTCGAAGTGCTCATCTTCGCCCCGTTTATCAACAAAGTAAGTATCACAGAATTATACTTAAAATCAAGGTCACTCAACGTGATACTCATCCTCTTTATAATCCCCTTCGTCGCCAATCTCTCATATATATGCCTGGAAGTACCTGCACCCATCCCGGTCAGTTTGTCTATATCAGCAAATCGCGCGCCTCCGTTTCTCACTATTACTTTTAGAAACTCATACTCCCTGCTCGTTATCTGATTCGGCAATGGCTTCGGAATGCCCCTCTTCCTTGCCCATACATTCTTTCTCATGTTTTCAGAGTCGATGAAGTCGGTATTTACCGGTTCCAATCCGAAACTCATATGGAACGGCGTAAGGTTAAGCTCTAAGTCGTATTTCCTGAATTCTGTAGATACCGCTATCTTATTCAGGATGAACGCAGCGCTGTCCGAATCCCTGGCATACATGAACATCAGCATATCATACCTGCCTATCGTCATACACGCGAACTGTATCTCGCTTATTCCGCTAAGCACCTCTTTTACGGTCTTGATATCGGGTCGCGAATTCAAAAACTTCGCCAAAAGTATATACTTGCTGTATCCGAACCTCTCCATGTTCAGTTCTACAACCCTGACAATTCCGTATTTTCTCTCGAGCTTAGAGATCCTGTGGAATGCCGCAGTAGTCTTTGTGCCTATCTGTTCTCCTACACTTTTGGCGGATATGCGACCATCCGAACTGAGGCTTTCTATTATCTTTATGTCCTGTCCATCCGCGATAAGTGCCGTCTCCTCAGAGGAAGCAGGTATTACTCCCTCATCAAGCTCCCTGTTTCCGTTCCTCTCCAAAATCGCCTCTATCTCCCTCTTTCCTATCTTCCTATGCCTTGCAGGAACCACCAATCCGGATTCAGTTATCCTCGCAATATAAGAATAAGGTGTGCTATATATCCCCTCGTCCAATAGCCTCTTCGGTCTATGTTCAAAGACAAGGAACATCCCCCTGATTCTCTTTAGTATGATTCTTCCTCCGTATTCTTTCCTAAGCTCCTCGAAGCTCTTAGTTACCTGATCAGGCACATTCTGCATACTGATATATTGTTATATACATATTTATATATATCTTTTATAAAAGTTGGTATAATAAAGGGATAAAATACAAAAAATAGAAAAAAAGTGCAAATGAAACAATGTATTATAAATAAAAATGTCAAATCCTTAGTGATTTATACCAACTATCTATATATAAAACACCGCTTATAATAATAGTGGTTGGCGAAACACTTGTACTATGTATAAGTACCGATCGGAAACATCCATAACCCATCCCAAAAGATGTTAGCCATTTTCGCCCAACCGAAAGGTAGGCATTTTTGCCTACCACTATTCTCTTCTTCTCAAATACAAATTTTCACATTTACCTTTACCTTGAGACAATGAATCTTGCATACCTTTTCAGGACAAGATACAAGGACGCGTATGTGGGAAGGACAAGGCGTTTACCGGCGCTCTCCTTTCCTATTTCCGTTTTGCCAATAGAGAGCGGCTGTGTTTCGCGAGTTATCTCAATCTCCAGCTCTCCTTTCTTAAATGCAATAGAGTGTGCCATCGGGTCAAAGTCGGATAGGCGCTCAATCGAGCTTATCTTTATTGAAAGAAGGCCGGTGTCTCCATGTAAGGTGTTCGGCATCCTTAGAAGGTGGTATACGCTACTGGTAACATTTCCATCTATCGAATCGCTCTGTCTTACTCTCATGCCATCAATCACACTGCTCCAAAAGCGTTCCCTTCCTCTTATCCTTACCTTATCCCAATTTCCATTCGTTATCCCCATTATTATATTGGCTCTGTTATCGTACATGAGACGCGCATCAGCCTTAGACATGCCGAGCGAAGTCAGTGCCTCCTCTCCAGAATTAAGCGCACTGACCATACTGCGTGCTATCTTTCCAGACCAACCGAAGTTGGATGGCTTGGGCCCGTAAAGTTTTGCGTTTTTGTTAGCAATCAGAGGAAAGATCATTTTGGCAGAAACTCCTTCTCCTGAGATATAATCGGTTATTTCTTTCCTGGCGTCAGATCCGAGACCGAATATCTCCTCGGAGTCTACATGGACATGATATCCGCGGTTCCCGCTGAAATTTATCCTTATCTGGTTTTTCGAAAAGCCGAAATCAGGAACAAGAAAATCCTCTATCAGCTTTATGCATTCTGATTTTACCGCCTCCTGACAAATGCCGCAAACCCAGCCCTTCCCATGTTTTTCCTGGCAAGGAAGGTGAAGATCTGTCGAATCAAGATCGAAGACAAGTTCTGAGCCTATCCATCCCTTCCTCTCCATCGGCCTAGCGGCAGGGAAATTATACAAGGAAGGAGAACAAGAGACAAATGCCGGAACAAATTCCGTCAGATACCTGTGCAGCTCATCATCGCTTCCGAAGGCGATATGCCTGAATACTATCTTCTTTTCAAAGTTGCCAAACCCGAACTCGCGCTTATTGAGCTCCTTCATTCCAATCTTAGCAATCCTGTAGTAAGATCTAAACAGAGATTTCGATTTCGATTCAGAGGCAGCATCAAGCACAGCACCACCTTACGGAGATATCTCCCCGCTCTTTATCTTCCGAGTCATATCTATCAGGTAATTCCTATAAACATTGTCTGGAAGTGCCAATAGCTCCCTTATCCCCTTATCAACATATTCTGAGAGTGTTTTGTTACAGTATCCAATCGAGCCTGAAGTATTAATCATCTCGGATATCTTTTTTGCAAGGTCAGCACGATCCGCCATATCCTTTTCCAATCTTATCCGCCTAAAAATATCTCTTACCCTCTCCTTTTCAGAATCGTCTGCATTGTTGTACAGGTGCACTACCGGCAATGTTATTTTGCCGCTCATAAGGTCGCACCCGGCTCCTCCTCCGTTTACTGATGTGTCGAGAATGTCATCCTTTATCTGGTACGCCATTCCAAAGCTCTCACCAAAGCGCGAGAGCCTGCCCACCTCCTCTTCTCCGGCAGAAGACGCTATCGCAGCGCACTCTGCAGCGGCTTTGAACAGCGATGCAGACTTTAGGTATATTTTCCTCAGATAATGATCTATAGAGACGTTCCTCTCTTCGGATATGTCTATGTATTCGCCATTGCATAGGTCCATACCGTAATCAGCCACGCTGCCTATCACTCTTGACCCGTAACCAGAAGAGAGCCTTATCCCAAGGGATATAAGTGCGTCTCCGGCAAGTATCGCAGTATCGCGTCCCCATCGTCTGTTTACCGACTGCACCTCCCTTCTTGTTTCATCTCCGTCTATTATATCGTCATGAACAATGGTGGCAGTATGCAGCATCTCGAAAGCGACTGCCAGTTTCATAACATGTTCACGCGCGTTTCCCATTGCCTGTGCCGCAAGAATACTGATAATTGGTCTGAGCCTCTTCCCGCCATTCCCAAGCGCATAGCTTACTACTGGGAATATCTCCATGTTTGAGACTGCCGAGAGGGAATCAGATATCTCCGCATCCACATAAGATCTGGTCTCTTCCAGAAAAGCATCTATATCATCCAGGGTAACACCAACAATCACTAAATGCTTCAAAAGGTTATAAATAGTTCGTCAAACTATATAAGAGAGCACTTTACAGATACGGTAGAATGGCGGCAATATTCATTCATGTATTGGGGCGGCAGCCTGAGATGGGCGTAGCAGAGCTAGAGTCCCTATACGGAAGCAGAGCGATAACCGGGTTAGGCAGCGGCTGTGTTGCCGTAGAGGCGGATGCGCCAATACTGTGCGAAAGGCTCGGAGGCACAATAAAAATCGCCGAATACCTATGCAAGTCCAGATTTAGCAACATGAGTACGCTTTCATCCTTCGTTATAAAAGAGATTGTAAGTTTTGTGGAAAAATCGCCGACTGTAAAAAAGATAGGAATAAGCATATACGGGCTAAGGGCAAATCCCGCAAGAGCGATTAGTCTCTCGTTCACAATAAAAAGAAGGCTGATGGCGAAAGGGCTGCATGTAAAGCTGGTGATTCCGAGCAAGGATACTGCTCTGAATGCCGCACAGATAAAATATAACGGACTGGACGGCAAGGAGGGATACGAGTTTATCATATCTGCGGGAAAGGGGGAGGTATGGGTAGGAAGGACCAGATCGGTACAGAACATCGACAGCTATTCAAAAAGGGACTACGGAAGGCCAAAACGCGATCCCGCAACAGGGATGCTACCTCCGAAACTCGCCCAGATAATGCTTAACCTTGCCAAAGTCGCTTCGGATTCAAGCGTTATTGACCCGTTCTGCGGCACCGGTGCCATACTAATGGAAGCGGCTCTGATGGGGGCAAAACCGATAGGGTGCGACATAAACAAAAGGATGGTCGAAGACACGAGAGAGAATATGGCATGGCTTTCAAAGGAGAACAGAATCAAGGAATGTAAGACATACATATGCGATGCTACAGCGTTCAAATTTAGAGAAAAGATAGACCACGTAGTAACCGAGATATATCTTGGTCCGAGGATACATGGAAGAGTAAAGGAAGAAGAGATGAGAAAGATAATCGACGATTGCGACACACTTCTCAGAAAATTTTTGGCAAATCTATCACATCAGCTAGTTCCTAAGACGCGATGCTGCATCGCGGTGCCGGCCTGGTTTGTCAACAGCAGGATATTCCGCCTTCCAACCTCGAGAAGATTGGATCGCATAGGGTACAAAAGAATTGAGTTTGAGTGCATGCACGGTCGTCCTATTATATATCACAGGGAAGCGCAAGCCGTGGGGAGGGAACTGCTTGTGGTTGAGAAGACCTAACATTTATCATTACGACCGGTTTTGATAAGAGTGCACGCCAAGTCATGCGTTTCCTTAAGGTATTGCCACTAAGTCTCTCATAAACCAACAAAGCGGCTGCCGCATCGGCCTTGGCATTATGGAAACTACCTTTGGGCTTCCTCAATCTAAGCCTTTTCAAAGCGGCAGATAAGCTAACACATTCATCGAAATACCCCGTAGCTAACATCATTGAACATTTGCCCCACATAGACCTCGGGATTTTCCATGGTTTCTTAGAGAGGAATGGCGCATCGAAATCCACATTATAAGCTGTCAATCGTATCTGCTTTCCAGAAGCCTGACCGATATCCTCCAATTTTTTCTTTAGGCTCTTTGCAACCAGGGTATCCTTCGGCGCGCCTAATATCTCTTTTTCTGTAATTCCGCTTATATCAAACGCCTTCTCTGTTCTTCCGCCTTCAAGGTATTTTCTATCAGGCATACAGAGGGAACTCCATGTCTGAAGTCTGTTTCTCTGGTCTCTCCAAGCAGTCCCGACCTCAACTATTCCATCTGCTCTTCTGGGTTTAGCCTTATGTCCTAACCCCGTCGTCTCCGTATCTATTGCCACTATCACGCAATACCCATTTCCAATATACTATCATCGTCTCTGAGAAGAGAGCTAGAATCCAAAATAATCGGCTCAGCAGAAACATAGACTGTCTTTATCATTACAAACTTGACAAAGCTTTAAGCTTTTTGTCCGATATACGCGTAGCTGCAGAAAAGGGATATATACCTCACCGAAGATGTGCAACAGATTATATGCCATTCGAAAGATGCGACCGGTCTAAATTCTATCCAGATAACATAATCTACCTAAGGGAAAACCAACCAAAGGTTCTCGGCGAGACGTTTGAAGTGACAACAAACCGGGAAACGTACTTTTACGGAAACCTTGCCTATGCTGTCGAACTGCCACTGAGATATCTGAACAGAAGAAAGAGTTTGCTTATTCTGCATCCCAGCCGCCGTCTACATTCAGTATATGTCCTGTAATGTAGCTTCCAGCATCCGAGCCAAGTAGGACAAGCGCTCCCTTAAGCTCATCGGTCTTACCAAACCTGCCCATCGGGGTTCTTGAAGTAATATGTCGTAGAGTTGGTTGGTCTTGCTGAACTCCAGCAGTCATCTCGCTCGGAAAGAAACCAGGAGCTATGGCATTTACTCTTATACCGTAAGAAACCCATTCAACTGCAAGTGCACGAGTGAGGTTGACTACTGCTCCTTTGGAGGCATAGTATGAAGCAGCAGGAATAACGTCTCCAAAAATACCGTATATCGATGCTATGTTTATGATGCTCCCCTTTACCTTGTTCTTTATCATGCTCTTTGCTACCTCTCTTGCCATATAAAAAGTTCCATTCAGATCGACATTTGTAACGTCAAGCCACTCTTTGCTTGTCATATCCACTGTAGGCTTTATGGTAGCTATCCCGGCATTATTTACCAATATATCTATCTTTCCAAATTTACTTTCAGCGGCAGTTATTATCTTTGCAATATCCTCTTCTTTAGTTACATCAGCAACTACGGGAATTATGGACCTTCCAGTTGCCTTTGCTATCTGTTCTGCGTTTGCGTTGAGTTTATCTTCTCTCCTTGCGCATATTACAACATCGGCTCCTGCCTCCGCAAGGGCAGTTGCAAAGGATACACCCAATCCACTTGAAACTCCGGTAACAACTCCTACTTTACCGTTTAATTTGAATGAATCTAAAACGTTCATCGGTCACTCGCCTACAAGTTCAACTTTTACTAGACTATCCCCATCCTTAACGTATGTGTCTGCCAATTTTATTTTAAAAAACCTAAACTCCGCAGCCCCGAGATAATCTTCCGGAACATATCTCTTTGTAGGCTCCATTTCTGAATCTGGAAATACCTTTTCACAATATAATGTTATGACTTTCTTAATCTCTCTTTTTTCCACGAGGCTCACTTTTCCCTCTGCCTGTATACCGTAAGAGATACCGATTTTTTGGCTTGAATCAAAAATTGATATTGACACATCTGCATTTTCAAGCAGGTTCTTAGAATGGCGTGCATCCACAGTCGATAAAAAGTATATGTTGTAATCCTTGTCATATACGAATAGAACAGGCGCAACCCACGGTTTCCCATCCTTTGTGCTTGTTCCTACATTCATGTAAGCGCAATCTGCAAATATCTTTTTTGCTTTTTCCTCATAAACATTATAATATTCATCCATATTAAACCTTATAATATTAGACCTTATAAATATGAGATAGTCAAACATTTTAATGCTTTCGTAGGCTATGAATGGATATAGACTAAGAAAAAGGACGATAAACTATGGGATTTTACTTAAAAAGGATGCGTGAGAGAGCCAAATCCATATTAAAGGATGGCGAAAAGGTCATGTTCGTGTTTAGGCAAAGCCTGTTAAGTGATGTAGCTCCAACCTTTATAGTCGTTACAGACCAAAGGCTAATCATAATAAACAACTCATTCTGGGGTCTCTATGCCGGCATCAATTTTATAACTCCAACCTACTATAATTATATACCTTACAATAAAGTAGCTGGAATCGTCCTTGTAAGAGGAAAGCTATTCGCTACCCTTAACATAAGATTACTCGGTAGGTTTGAATCAAACATGGACTTTAAGAAGAAGACAGAAGGGGAGATAGACGGTCTGATGCCAAAGACTGCCATTGCTTTGGAGCAGTTTGTAGAGCAGCAGATAAAGAAACTTGAGGAACAAAAATCAGAAAAAGGAGACAAACCGTACTTGTACGAGACGGGGAGTTTTAAAAGGTAAAATATTTTGCGACTTCTTAAAAAAGTTTCGCTAACCCAAAGCAATTTAAAATATCATGCAAGAGTAGATTATCAAGGTGCTGCGAATTGATAACCTCCTCGATAGACGTCTATACTGCAGGCATAGCCGGGGTCATAGTCATCGGCTTTGTAGGGGATATGATAGCGAGGAAGAGCAAACTCCCTTCTATAGTGTGGTTGCTGGCGTTCGGTATCATACTCGGACCTGTACTCGGAATACTCAAAAACTCTCTGCTTGTAGGGCTCACCCCAATCGTATCCACAATCGTGCTTTTGATAGTGGTGTTCAATGCGGGGCTTAAACTGAACATATATCAGTTCGTCAGATCGCTTTCAAGGACCACTCTTCTCGCGGTCATCAACTTTGCATTAGCAGCCGCGTTTACCGCAGTCGCGGCTTTTGTGTTTGGATTTAGCTCTATCGACTCAATCCTGCTCGGAGCCATTGTTGGGGGAACAAGTGCAGCAGTAATACCTATAATATCAAGAGGATCATCTCTCTCCCCCCAAGCAAAGAACCTCGTTACCGTAGAATCTATACTTACCGATCCGATAGGGATAATCCTGACTCTTGCGATAATCAACATAATACTCCTCAACAATTACTCCATTAATTTTGTAGTAAGCTCAGTTGTCGCCAGTTTCTCAGTATCGATAGTGCTTGGAGCCGTTGCTGGATTCATGTGGATACCGATAATGGGATACCTGCAAAGGAGAAGGTACGAGTATTCCTACGCCGGCGCCCTCGCGGCCGCGTTCATCATCTTCCTACTAACACAGGCCCTAAACGGAAGCGGACCTATAGCTGCTCTGGTGTTCGGAATAATGATAGCAAACGGCGAAGAGATATTCAAATGGCTCAAATACAAGAATACGAACAACTTTACTCTAAACCAAGAATCGCGGCGTTTCAATAACCTTATTACATTCTTTACAGCCGCATTCTTCTTTGTGTATCTTGGAGCTCTTGTATCCTTCAATAATTACTATGCCATGCTTGTCGGTCTCGGTATAACCGCATTGCTTATAGTCTCAAGGTTCATAGGAACCCCAATAGCCTTGTTCAGGTCGCAGTACCAGAAGGAAGAAATCCCACAAATATCAACTATGGTATCTAGGGGGATGGGCGCGGGCGTGCTGGCTACCCTCCCGCTGGCATACGGGGTCGCCGGCACCTCACAGTTCATAAATATAATATTCATTGTCATACTGGTAAGTATACTGTTCAACAGCATTTCTGCCTTTCTCTTTGCATCGAAAAAGCCGGATGCCAAGGCAAACCCAAAAGCCATGCTGAGCAATCAAGCGAAACAGGAATCGACAAAACAGCAGAAAAACGTCCAAGCTTAAGGGCTTTCCCACAGCTCAAGAAAATGCTTTCTAAGCGCCTTGAGCTTATCCGGATCAGAGACGATGTCTATATGTTCAACATTCACATGCATTCCCTGAAATGTGAGATTGGCGCTGCCCGTAATCCCTGCCCTGTCATTTATGTAAAGCTTCTCGTGCACGAATCTGTCCTTTATTATCTTGACGCGCATATTGCCTTTGAACGACCATGCCACGGCAGCAAGAGCGAGCAGAAGCGGAGTCAGGAAAAGGAGGTAAAATCCGATCCAATCCGGATATATTGCGAACAGAAAAACCGCGTATAAGGCAGAAAAGAAGAGCGCATCCTTGTTGATTCCGGATCTCTTCAACCGCTTTAACTTCTCCTCAGATGCTTTGGAAGAGATAAGCAGAACCTTCTTCCTTCTTGATTCCTTTATCAGGATTTTTATGTAATGTTTGTCTATGTATGGAGTGCACACCATAAGCGCCCTAGACCTGCCCCTAATGACAGGATCTACGTACCTGTAGGAGGAACTCCCGCTATACATATCTCTGCTAATCTAATCGCCATATCTATTTAGCAGAAAAAGATAAGAAACAGCGGTTCAGGATATACGGCGGTTACATTACCGCAAGTCGAAACTCCGGAAAGAGCTTCTTGATCTCTTTGAAATCACTATCTTTCGTGTACAGCTTAAGTTTGTTGGCAATCGCCGAGGCAGCTATGTAAACATCATTCTCATTTATCAGTTTTCCAGCTTTCTTCAACTTTACAAAAATCTCCGAGGCCATCAATATTATCGGATTTGAAAAATTGATTGTTTCAAATGCACCTTCTAAAAGAAGCTTCTGCTCTTCAGCATTATGCTTATATCTTATGTATTCATATACGCTTACCACACTCAGGTAGCATTCGCTTTTCAGTATGCCAGTGTCCCCACCTTTATCGAAGATGTCTATCAACATGCTTGTGTCTAAGAGAATTTTCTCGGCCATCCATACACTTTCCTATCGTTTATCAGCTCCTCAATGGTGACCTTACCGCCCTTTTCGTTTATTGCAATAAGTCTCTTCAAGGATAGCTGTTTTAGGAGTTTCTTATAGTTTTCAATAAGCCTATTCAGTGCCTCATCCATATTCTTCGTATCAAAATCATCCTTTAGCTTTACCAACTCCTTATACGTGGGATTGGATACCGCTATTGTCTTTACCATATTATCTATAAATTTATAAATCTATAAATATATAAGCTTTCTGCGGCGTCGGGACCGAATGCGCGGCATCAGCATGGGGTCTGTCCCTGATGGTTCTGTCTACGTACCTGTAGGAGGAACTCCCGCTACGTATGTCCTAGATTATCCAATCGTTATATCTATTTAGCAGAAAAAGATAAGAAATAGCAGCTACGACACTTGCGCAACAGAGACCGATCTCTTATTCTTGTACGCTTTCCTTGTTTTCATGTTCGACCAGCAGTCCTTGCATATGGTTAAGTTCTGAGTCTTCGATTTGCTCTGCGAACTCTTTATGCAGTCAAAGCACACATCTCTCTTGCAGTAATCGCATCTCCCGAATCGGAATACCTCCTTCTTGCATCGTCCGCACAACTTTGTCATAGTATCACACACTTGCATCCAAGATCTAAGCACTATTATTTAACTCCTTATAATAAATAACGATAGGTATTATGCAGGCATATATAAAAACATACGGCTGTTCCCTGAACCATGCGGATAGCAAGATAATCAGCACGATACTAGACGAGGAGGGGATAGATATATGTGATAACGCAGACGACGCTGACGTGCTAGTGGTAAACACATGTACGGTAAAAAGCTCTGCGGAAAGAAGGATAATGGACTACATAAAGAAAAAATCATCCGAAGGGAAAAGAATCGTAGCGACCGGATGCATGGCCGGTTCATATCCAGAAAGAATCTCGAGATATGTTCCGGAAGCAAGCATAACGACTGCCCCAAACATAAAGAGAATAGGACACGTAATAAGAGAGAGCTACGCGGGAAGGGTTGTCCGCACAACCGAGTACTCCAGATTTGATCGTGCCTTTCTTCTCACAGCAAAGTCATTTGGAAATGTGGTAGAACAAATACCTGTGAGCGATGGCTGCCTGAGCAGTTGTGGATTCTGTGCTACGAAGCTGTCAAGAGGTCCGCTCAACAGTTTTTCGGAGAGGTCGATAGTAAACGCGGTAAGGTTCGCGGTCGAGAAAGGCGCAAAGGAGATACAGATAACATCTCAGGACATTGGTTCATATGGTTTGGACAAAGGGACAAATATAGCGGAGCTCATGGATTCAATCGCAGAGATAGAAGGCGACTTCAAGGTAAGGATAGGGATGCTGAATCCGGAACACCTGCACAGATACATCGACCATTTCATTGCCGCATTCGAAAATGATAAGTTCTACAAGTTTGTGCACCTGCCTATCCAATCCGGAAGCGACAACGTGCTGAGACTCATGGGCAGAGGGTACACGGCGGGGGAGGCGGTGTGCTATCTAAATGAGATAAGGAGACTGAGTGGAATAAGTTTCATGACAGACCTGATAGTCGGCTACCCTGGAGAGAACGAGGAGGATTTCAGGCAAACTCTCGATTTTGTGGCGCAGACAAAGCCGGATACCGTAAACCTGTCCAAATTCACATCAAGGCCAGGCACACGCGCATCCTTGATGTGCCAGATATCTGATTCAGAGATAAAGAGGCGCAGCCTGATCGCAACAAAGGTAATCCACGATAGCCAAAGGCAGGTAAACGAGTCCCACATAGGGCAAACATATAAATGCCTGATAACAGAAATGACAGATATGTCATTCAATGGGCGCACCGAATCCTACAAGCAGGTGGTCTTCAACCACGACACAGGATTATCTATAGGCGAAAAATACGACGGAAAAATATTCAAGGCAAGTTCGAATGTGCTCTATGGCAAGGTGGTATGAACGTATTCGAAAAAGGTACAGGGGTTCCTGGATAAAGAGGGGATAGGAACAGGCGACATGATATCCGTCCGCGTAAACGATGCAGAATTCGAAGGGGCGCTGATGCCCAATACTGAGGCAAACGCAGACGATGCAATAATCATAAAGATGGGAAGTGGATACAACATCGCATTCAAATTTTCGGAGGTAAAGATATTAAAAAAAGACACGAAGAAAAAGACAATACAGTTTCCGCAGGCAAAGTCGCAGAACAACTTATCGCTGCCAAAGATATCGCTCTTATACACGGGCGGCACGATTGGTAGCAAGGTAGACTACATGACCGGCGGGGTGTACATGCTCACAAAGCCGGAAGAGCTGCTTTATGAAGTACCTGAGATGTCTGATATAGCAAACCTCAGAGTAAAAGATCTCTTCAGCATCCCAAGCGAGGATATGTCATGCGTTGAATGGTCCGAACTGGCAAAAAGCGTGGCGAAGGAATTAAATGGAGGTGCAAGGGGTGCGGTAGTGAGCATGGGTACGGATACAATGCACTACGCATCAGCAGCGCTATCATTCATGCTCGGTGGCCTAAACTCTCCGGTAGTGATGACGGGCGCCCAAAGAAGCAGTGACAGGGGTTCCAGCGATGCATTCATGAACCTATTCTGTGCGACTGCAGTCGCAGCGAAATCTGACATCGCCGAGGTAAGCATATGCATGCATGCAACAAGTTCAGATGACTACTGTAACATAACGAGAGGCACGAAGGCGAGGAAGATGCATTCGTCAAGAAGAGACGCGTTCAGGCCGATAAACGACAAACCCATAGCAAGGGTGGGGCGTACTGGGGAGATTAATTATCTCTCACAATACAGGAAAATGGAGAGAGCTACAAACAAGATAAATCCGGTTACAGGGTTCGAAAAGCGCACCGCAATGGTCATAGCCCACCCAAATTCCGATCCATCAATAATAGACTTCTTTGCAGAAAAGGGATACAGAGGCATAATAATAGAAGGAACAGGCCTAGGACACACACCCGTCTCAACCAAACACGAAGGGCAATCGTGGCTGGAGAACATAAGGAGGGCGGTGGATACTGGAATAGTAATAGGAATTACAACACAGTGCATATATGGAAGAACAAACAAATCCGTGTATAGAAATCTTAGGCTGCTCAATAAGGCCGGTGCGATACACTGTGAAGACATGACACCAGAGACCGCATATGTAAAACTAGGCTGGCTTTTGGGAAACTACGGCAGAGAAGAGGCATCCGCGATGTTTGCAAAGAATCTGCGCGGGGAGATAAAAGAGAGGACCGAATACAGTACATTCTTGGTATAAAGATGGATGAAAAGCGCATAAGTTATAAGGACATCGGTTTCCTGTGCGGTCTAGAGGTACATCAGCGTCTTTTGACTGAGCACAAGCTTTTCTGTGGATGTCCTGCAGTCACAAATCCTTCAGTACCAGAAGCAAAGATAACAAGGCGGCAAAGAGCCGTAGCCGGAGAGCTTGGAAATATAGACATGTCGGCCAGGTTCGAAGAGAAGAAATCAAGGGATTTTATATATGCCATAAATGAGAATAATGCCTGCCTAGTCGATATAGATGAGGAACCTCCTGGAGAGATTAACAGAGATGCGCTGCTGACCGCTCTCTCAATTGCGGATGCGCTTTCTATGAAAACACCATATGAGGTGCAGCCGATGAGAAAGGAGGTGGTAGACGGGAGCAATCCAAGTGCATTTCAAAGAACTATGGTGATCGGGCTAGGAGGCCAGATAAAGGTTAAAGGCAGAGAGTTGCGCATACAATCGGTATCGCTTGAGGAGGAATCAGCCGGGATAATAAAGGCGGAACAAGGAACAGCCGAATATGACTGCCAGAGGGTGGGAATACCACTGATTGAAATAGACACGGATATGTACATAAGAGATCCTGAGGAGGCAAAGGATGTCGCACTGTATATAGGGCGGATGATGAGGATTACCGGGAGAGTGCAGAGAGGAATAGGAACCATAAGGCAGGATGTAAACGTATCAATATCAGACGGGGCGAGAGTCGAGATAAAAGGGCTCCAGGAGCTTGCGTATCTGGACAAGTATGTAGAGAACGAGGTACGCAGGCAGATCGCATTGGTAGAGATAAAGAGAGAGCTCAAGGAAAAGAAGGCGAAGGCGGGAAAGGCAAAGGATCTGACAGCGCTCTTCAAGGGGACAAAGTCAAAACTGATAAGCACGAACATCAAGGATGGGGGTGTCGCATATGGCTTCAAGCTAGAGGGTTTTGGAGGGATACTGGGAAAGGAGGTAAACCCAGGGCGGCGCCTAGGCACAGAGATCAGTGACTATGCAAAGATGGCAGGCGTCAAAGGGATCATACACAGTGACGAGGATCTCTCGAATTACGGAATAACCGAGGAAGAAGCGCATGTGGTCAGGGAGAAGGTGGGAGCGAAGAAAGATGATGCATTCATAATCATAACAGGATCGAGCGCGCAGGTAAAGAATGCCGCATCATATGCGATAGAGCGTGCGGAGAGGGCGGTAAACGGAGTGCCGAGCGAAACTAGGGGAGTATATGATACAAAGCTGTTTACCACAAAATTTCTAAGGCCGATACCGGGAGGCGCGAGAATGTACCCGGAGACAGATACTGTGCCGGTAGTCTTGGAAGAAAGTTTGTTGGAAGAGGCGCATAAGATAGCTCCAAACATAGAGCGCACACTTTCAGAATTAAAAAAGGAGCTCGGTGCGGAAGGGCTAGCAAACCAGATGTTGACCTCGTACAGGCTGGATATGTACAGAAGGCTTGCATCAGAGACAAAGGCGGACAAGAAGTTCATAGCGAATACGCTGCTTCAGAAATTTGTCGAATTGTCAAGAGAGGGATACAGGGTCGATGGGATAGAAGAGAATGAAATTGTGGCTGCATTCAGGGAGTACGCTTCAGGCAGGATAACAAAGAGGGGAGTAGAAGAGCTGATAAAAGGGCTGGCGAACGGGGGAAAAACAGTCATGATAATAGACAAACTCCGCCTAAAAAAGAAGACAGAGGCAGAGATAAAGAAAATAATAGAAAGCGTAAGGAGAGAAAACCAATCAATCACAAAAGAGGAGATGATATCTAAAGTGATGTCAGAGTACGCGCTTGTGGTGGATGGGGGAGAGCTCAAGAAGCTGATCGGCTAAGGAACATGGGACAAAAACTACCAGAATGTCAAAATGTTTATTAATCTACTAGTATATACTTCAATACCTAATTTTGGTGTAAGAAATGAGCGTATACAGCAAACAGAAAAACAATTCGTCAAAGACAAAGAAGAGCGGCAACGGAAAGCGCAAGATAAAATTCAGCGGAAACAGAAGGCGCGACCGCGGCAGATACTTTACAGCAACAAAATCCTCGGATAAAAACGTGACATCTACTATAAGACACAAAGGCGGCGCACACACAAAGGTGCTGAAATCAGCCGGGTCAGTTAACCTGTTGACCGGCAAGACGTATGTGAAGGCCGCAATAAAGAACGTACTCGAATCTAAGGACAACAGAAACTTTGCAAGGCTGAACATAATAACAAAAGGGACAGTGCTTGAAACGGACAAAGGGAAGGCGGTAGTGATAAACCGACCGTCAAGAGATGGCTGCATAAACGCAAAGCTTCTGGAGTGATGCATTGCCTGTCAGAGTGTACGAGTGTGCGGCGGAGGAGTCAGAAGCGGTAAAACGCATCTTAGAATACAATCCAGCAATGGACAAATCCATAACATTGGAGGAATACAACGCATTGCTCAAGGATGAGTATAAGGGTGTCATATTCTCCAAGCAGGAATGCCTGATGAAGGAGGGAAGAGATGCAGGCATGAACGACGGAAAGTATTACATCTACATAAATGCAGGAGAGGAATTCTTGGAGAGCGCAGAGAAGAGATTCAAGCACGATTTCAAGACAGTGAAGCGTGCCAGCCCGGAATCGGAAAGGAAAATAATAGAGCTCATCAAAAGCGAAGAATCAAGGGTAAACTCGGGTGTCGGGGCGATCTTCGGAAATCTCTGACTGTTCTGCTAGATGAGATAGGTATAAAATCTTTCTATTACAATCCAATTCATGGAACTTATAACCAAAGTGGGACTCGCGGCACTGATAATAATATTCATAGCGCTCGCAGCCCTTCTTCTGAAAGGTTTTCAACATCCGCGTCCCGCGCTCAATGCTACACAGGCAAAGAACATTGTGCTTGCAGATCTCTATCAAGGGAACCCGTCAGGAAACTTTACTATTCTTAATGTAAGCCCATCCGCCAACGATAGCTGGCGCATAACAGTAGGCGCAATATACAACGGTTCCACCCCATGTCCTACATACCTTACCGAGAGCTTTGATTATCCGAGTGTGAACCTTGCGCCTTTGGTGAACAACATATACGCATCCGACTGCACACTTCACGAGATCTCACAAAACGGAAGCCCGTTCATCTATGTGCCTGCGCTTGCGATTGCATCAGCAACATCACAGGCCAGGTCTGGAGCGGATTCTGTCCTTAAAAATTACCTATCTGCCTATGGATACAATTCGACCCACACACTCGCAAAATTTTTCACAGCAAATCCGAACCCTCCATCTCTCTCAGTATACGGGAAAGACCTATGGATTGTGAATTACACTGCGCGCGCCGCAAATTATTCCTTGTACGTTGCGATAAGCGAATCAGGACTGTTCTACGGAACCGCGTCTTCTAACACGGCGCTCTCGTAAAATGAAAGATTCTGCTGCGTAATACAGCAATATCGCTAATAGTCCGATACTAACAGCTTCACATAACCTTTTTAAAGCTTCATCATTCATTACTGATTAAGGCGATTAGTATGGCAGATTTCGGAGATATCTTCGGGAACGGAACAAGCAGAAGCGGCGATGCTTCTTCTACGAATGCAATTGAGGATGCGCAGATAAAGATAATAACTGCGGGATTCGGCGGCGCAGGATGCAACATAGTTAACAGGCTGATAAAGGCAGGTGTAAAAGGCACGGAATTCAGTGCTTTCAATACTGACTACCAACACTTCAAGATAATCGACGATCGAATCAACAAGGTTATACTGGGAAAGACGCTTACAAGGGGATTAGGTGCGGGCGGAGATCCTTCGGTCGGAAAGAAGGCTGCAGAGATAGACAGGCAGCTAATAGAGAAGTCATTTTCCGGATCACAGCTAGTATTCTTATGCGCAGGTATGGGTGGAGGAACAGGAAGCGGAGCGATATCTGTAGCAGCAAGAGTCGCAAAGGAGCAGGGTGCAATAACAGTAGCTATGGTCACATACCCATTCGATCTTGAAAGAATAAGGAAGGTAAAGGCAGAAGAGGCTATACAAGAGCTTAGGGGCGTATGTGATAGTGTCATCATACTTGACAACAACCGTCTTGTACAGTTGGTACCGAACCTTCCGATGAACGATGCGTTTGCGCTTGCTGATGAGGTACTAGCAAAGGCGATAGGAGGTCTCGTATGGACGATAACACAGCCAAGCATGATAAACATAGACTTCGCAGATGTCAGGTCCATAATGGGCGGAGGAGGAGTCGGATTCATAGCTGTCGGCAGCGGCAGAGGTACGGACAAGATTGCGACAGCTGCAGAGTCTGTGCTGAAGAACAAGCTTCTTGATGTGGACTTCGAAGGAGCGAGCGGTGCTCTGATACATATCTCAGGAGGCGCATCTCTAACAATAGGCGACGCGATAAAGGCCGGAGAGATTATAACAGACAAGATGGATCAGAAAGCTAACATAAAATGGGGCGCACGGATACTGCCGGGCTCAGAAGACGCTATAGAAATAGTGGCAATCGTGACAGGCGTAAAGGGCGCTAGCATACTGGGCAAACTTGACCAGAATAAGAATGACAACCCATATCCGTCGATAGAGATGATCGGATAAAAGAAAAGGTAATCGAATGAACGATGAGGAGTACCATAACGCGAAAATAATAACGCTTGGTATAGGCGGCGCAGGATGCAACCTTGTCAATAAGCTGACAAACAGGGGCATCAAGAGCGCCACGACAGTGGCACTCAACACAGACGCAAAACATCTGAACATGATAAACGCCCACAAGAAGATCCTCATCGGGAAAGAGATTACAAGGGGTTTAGGCGCGGGAGGCTTTCCAGAGATAGGCGCAAAGTGTGCAGAGGCAAGCCAGCGCGAGATAAACGACGCTGTAAAAGATCATGACTTGGTATTCCTGTGCGGAGGTCTAGGTGGAGGAACAGGAGGAGGCGCTTTGCCGGTAGTGGCAAAATATGCGAAGGAGCAGGGAGCGTTGGTAGTCGCGTTCGTAACGTATCCATTCCTTCTGGAGAGAAGCAGAAAGACGAAGGCGGACTACGGGCTTGAACAGCTTGTAAAGAACACAGACACTACAATAGTGGTAGAAAACGAGAGGCTTCTCAGTTATGCGCCGAACCTTCCAATAGAGAAGGCATTTGATCTGATAGACAATATCGTATACAATGCGGTAAGGGGCATTTCAGACACAATATCGTTGCCAAGCATGATCAACATAGATTTTGCGGATCTGCGCACGGTAATGAGGTCGGGAGGAACGGCCACAATAAACATAGGTTTTGGAAGCGGGCCGGACAGGGTAGAGCGAGTGGTAAGGTCGGTAAGAGACCATCCTCTACTTGACGTGAGCACAGAGAACGCAAAGAGCGCCTTGGTGCACGTATACGGACCAGAATCGCTTACAATATCGGACGTGACAAAGATAGTCGAAGGAGTCACAGTAGACCTCGATCCGAGGGCGAATGTCATAATGGGAGCAAGGCTTACAAATGAGGCACCACAAGATTCGGTAGAGGTAATGTCTGTGATAACAGGAGTCACTCCAAGGTTCGGAAGCTCGAACAAATCCTCATACACTGACGCAAACTTCATATCCGGATTGGAGAGCATCCTATAAACAAAGAGAAGAGCTTCCAAAATCCAAAATAACCTAGGTCTCTGTTATCTTTGACGTTGCCGTTGAGCGGCTACTGCACTAGACGAACGCAATTTCCTCATATCGAACCTGATACATTATTAAGTTTTATTGTATCATCAACTGATACAATAATATAAACAGCCAAAGCTCTTTCTATATTAAAATTCCTTTTCCCCAAAATATTCTATCTGTAATATTCTGCACAGAATACATATCAAAAAGGTTTGTACAATATCTACGCTTATGCCAATTGGGAATTAGCTACTGCTAATAGCCTAAACAGTTCAAATTGACTATTGATAATAGTTAAGAATAAGAATGTTCGCATCCATATGTTACTGGTTTAATGAACATAGAAAATGGGTTAAAACGTTATGTAGGCATCAAACCGCCGAAAGGGTTCTTGCCTAGAGACATAGCCATACAAATACCATCCGGCAGGCTAATGAACGCGATAATAGGGCCCCGAAGGGCCGGCAAGACTACCTTCATGCTCCAAATTCTGGATTCTTCAGAATTACCCGAAAGCAATAAGATATTCATAAACTGCGAGGATGTAAACTTCGAAGGGATAACAACTGACGATCTAGACAAGATAGAAGAGGCTATTTTTAAAATATATGCGCCTGATGATAAAAAAGAAATATGCCTATTCATAGATGAAATACAGAACTTTCCGTCATGGAGTAGGTGGCTGAGGACGTTATTCGACGAGAACAAGTATAAACTGACAGTCTCTGGATCTACTTCAGAGTTGTCCACCTTCAAAGTACCATCTGCATTAAGGGGCCGTGCGCTTAATACATTAGTTATGCCATTTTCATTTGCTGAGTTTTTGATGGCCAAAAAGTTTACCAGCTATTCAAGACATATTAAAGTGCAGGATTCCGGCAGTCTTGTCTCACTTCTTGAGCAATACTTAAAGTATGGGGGATACCCTGCAATTGTCACCGAATCCAGCGCAAATACCAAAATGCAGATAATCCAGGAGTTATATGAGACCGTGATTCAACGAGACATTATAGAAAAGAACAAGATAAGAAAGACAGAAGTTCTTAGGATATTTCTCAACGCTGCGCTAGGGTCTGCGTGTAGGGAGCTATCCATATCTACCATGCAGGAGTGGTTTAAAGCAAAGTCAATATTAATCAGCAAGCAGACCGTATCTAATTATATCTCATTTGCAGAGGATGTATTCCTTTTTTTCAAGATATACCCATTTTCTCTCAGTCCTAGGGAAAGGCAGGTAAAGCCAAGACTTTATCTTGCAGATTCAGGGTTCCTGACTATGATAGGAGACGACGCTTCAAAAAGACTCGAAAATCAGATATTTGTAGAGCTTGTCAGAAGGAAAAAGGCGATTCATTACTGGAAAGATCAGGCTTCTGGAAAAGAAGTAGATTTCGTTATAGGAAAGGATAAGGCTGACGAAATAATCCAAATTTCATATGGTTTAAGCGATCCGCAGACATACAAACGTGAAACAGATTCGATAGCCATTGCATCTGAAAAGTTACATTGCAATAAACTAAAGATAATAACCATGAATGAAGAGAGACTGATAAGAATTAAGGGCAAACGGATAGAAGTTGTTCCTGCATGGAAATGGCTTCTTGATTACGGGGTAGTATATCCGGAGGTCCACGAACTCGTGTAGATTACATTGGTAGGGACTCCGTTGTTATTGTTTCCAGAATAATCTTTGGAGTTACCGTTGAGCGGCCACCAGCCAATGAGGTTTTGGAGGTTTGTAGGGGCGCCGCCTATGCCTTCGTTGTACAACGCTGTTAGCTCACTTGCTGAGAGTGAGGTGTTGTATATCTGCACGTTTGATATCTGACCAACGAAACCTTCCGCGTTGTCACACATGTCCCACCCAATGGTACCAGATGTGCCGACTATCGGAGGTTGCACCGTCGGTGCTATAATAGCATTGTATCCGTCAATCTCACCAATAATACTGTTTG
The DNA here is from genome assembly GCA_021792775.1 of Microcaldota archaeon. Classification (GTDB taxonomy): domain Archaea; phylum Micrarchaeota; class Micrarchaeia; order Micrarchaeales; family Micrarchaeaceae; genus JAJYXL01. The sequence goes on along the minus strand of JAJYTZ010000010.1, from coordinate 2,155 downwards.
CTGATTGCGAATAGCTCAGCGCCACGAAGTGCCACATACCATCGTGTAGGTTTATATTGGAGTTGACTATCATTCCTACGTCACCCGGAGTCATGCATTCATGCATGAACAGTTGGTCACCATACCTGTTTATTTCGACTCCTGCGCTACGCCCAAGGTCCACTACCGCCTGCCAGGACGGTGAGCTTGTTTTTATCCATGCAGTGTAAGTTATGGCATTTATATTTCCTGGGGGTATGGACAGTCTCGGTATCGTTATGGGTGCAGAGCTGCTGGGTGACAACTGTGCAACATACTGCGGTATCTCGTTGATGGTGCAGGCTGGTCCGACTGCTGAGACAAACAGGTTGCTGCCAGGTCCGTTCGGCCTCATTATCTGGCAGCTTCCCGGACTTGCCCTCGGTGCAAACGTGTAAGGGTTGAAGAGGTTGAGGGAGAAGAGCGCCACCAGCACTATCGCAATGATGAGTATCGCCCAGCCATAGGTCATCAAATATTCCATTGCCGACTGGAGTTTTAACGACTTAGAATTAGCACATATGCCAACGCGCGTTAGTTTCTTGTGTGTGTGTGTGTGTGTTATATTTGTGCTACGTGTCCCCATAGGCGCGTTTATTTTTTGTCCGCGTAGCGCATTCACATCCGGCATGGTATTATAACCCCAATCAAGGTTTATAATTGTTATGAACGATCCGAGCCTTACTTTTCTGGCAACATTTCAGTATGAAACACACCCTGCTCTCCTGCCAATCGAAGGCTTTTTGTGCAGAGAGCGCAACTTCAACGATACAGATATATACCTTATCGTATCAAATCCTTTGTCTAATTACTCAGTAATTCACATGGACGATATCGAAATCCTAAAGGAATCAGTCAAAAAACTGAAACCCGGAAGATATATAGTAATGGAAGGCATACCCTGCAGAGTCGTAGACATGGAGACCAGCACTCCGGGCAAGCACGGCGCTGCCAAAGTAAGGATAACTGCGATAGGCATCTTCGACGGCCAAAAGAAGACCCTGCTCAAGACAAGCGCAGACGAGGTCGATGTCCCGATAATCAAGAAGAGTAAAGCTCAGGTTGTCTCTATAACAGGGAACAGCGCGCAGCTGATGGACTCAGAAAATTTCGAGATATACGAACTGCCAATACCATCAGAGCTTTCCGGGAAGATAAACGCAGGAGCCGAGCTGGAGATTATGGAAGTAATGGGACAAAAGCAAATATCCAGGATTGCAACAGGCGGATGATAAGATGGAGATAAAAATAAAAAGCGAAACAGAGAACAGCGCACTTTCAAGGAAAGAGATTGAATGCTATATCACAAGCGCAGGCAGCACGCCTTCTATAAAAGAGGTCACCACAGAGGTCTCTAAAAAGATGAACATGGACCCTGACCTGCTGGTAGTGGTAAAGCTTGAACAACCTTTCGGCGCACGCAGGCAGATTGCCTACATACACTACTACAAGGACGAGAAGAAGATGCAAAGGTACGAACCGAAGCACCTTCTGGAAAGGAAGGCGAAGCGAAGCGCAGAAAAGAAAGAGGATGAGGCACCGGCCTCCGAAAGCAAGTAGGTGTTTCTTTGGCTGAACAAAAAAAGGAGAAAAAAAAGAAGAGCAAGGAATACGTCCCTGGAAGGATGTGCCCCAAATGCAGCTCAAGGATGGCTGAGCATTCCGACAGGCTGACTTGCGGAAAGTGCGGATACACAGAATTCAGGAGGCACGAACCGCAGAAATGAAGGGCGGTGGATTGGCAGCCAAAAATAAGCGCACAACTCTGAAAGTAGGAGAACCGCTCCAATACTCTCAGGACCGCGTCTACACCGAATTTGTCATCTTTGCATCTCTCCTTACCGTCGCAATATTTGTTGTCATATTTTCCGGATATCTTTATGTGGAAAACCTGATAACGCAGATACAATATGAGGCATACGCAAGCGCAGCATTCTCATTCATCTTCCCATTGCTAGTATTTACATATCTGGTAAGGAAGAAAGGAGGCGTCCGCAACGTCATCAAATCGCTCGGACTCTCCCGCGAAAAACTTACCCTTAAGAATATCGCATTCGGAATCATGCTGTTTTTTGCAATACTCGCTGTCGAGATAGGGATGGGCGCGTTCGAATCGATAACAAACATTTCCCAGATC
>JAJYTZ010000009.1 GCA_021792775.1 Microcaldota archaeon | reverse complement strand
GCTGCCTGTGTGGGTGTAGGACTATGGATCCTCTCTCCGGTACTGTATTGGATAAGAAAAGAAAGGCACGGCTCATACAATGTAGAAGCCTCCAATCAGACATGCTTACCTCCATCCCAATACCAATATAGTATTTGGACAAACTTATATATACAGATGCTCTTTAAAAAATCAATCCCAATACATATAATAAATAAGGAAAAACAGCAAATTTCTATTTTTTTAGAAAAATATACTGAATCAGTAGGGAATATGCTCTTTGTATTAGAAATTTAGCCAATAAAATAATAGGAAATGTTTTTATATGTCCCCCTTTAAATTACTAATATGCCAGATGTTCCAGAGGGTGTAAGGAGGGTCGTAGAGAGGTTAAAGACAGAGTACAGCCCTTACTTAAAGATAGAGAGGTCGAAAGCAGGAAAATACCTCCTTTACGAGTATAAAAGGGATAAAGAGAGCAGGAAAGCGGATAGAAGCAAGATGATCTATCTAGGGATAATAACAGATGATGGGATACTTATACCGGCAAGGCACAGAGAAAAAGAGAAAAAGGAAGAAAAAGCAAATACGGACAGAAATGTAGATTTAAAACCGTCAGAGTACGACTTGAAGATATTAAGATATCTGAGCATGAACGGCAGGGCGCCAGTGCAGAAAATAGCAAAATTTGCAGGACTGAAGAACAGCGTGACAGAATATGCAATAAAGAAACTAGAGAAAAGATACGATATAAAGTATCTTCCAGAAATAGATATGACAAAGATAAGGTTTACCGGATTCATATCATTTGTAAGGTTTAAGGGAACAGTGCCTCCAATAAACGAGGTAAAAATGGCACTAGAGGGTATACCGGAGGTGCAGCTAGTCCTTGCAACAACAGGGGATTACCATCTGGCAATATATACATTCTCCATGAACAACGATCTACTAGACGCTCTTATATACTCAATCATGGCAGCAACCGACATGAAAAAGTACGATGCAGAATGGTACACAACCCCAAGTTCAATCGTATACGGTTTCATCCCTCTAAGGGATAAGTTCTTCGACTTGCTTGGACGAATAGCATGGAAAAGAACAAAAGAGTCGACTAAACCTGCCCCAGGCGAACTTACAGATAAAGAGATTGCGCTAATGAGAGATATGAATAAAGACGGTGCAATCACATTCGCGGAGATTGACCAAAATAATAGATTGAACGTGGGAACATCCAGATTCATCTACCAACGGTTAGTGGACAAGAGTATAATAAAAAGAATAACGATAAACATTTCAAGACATGAAAAATATAATGTTATACTAATAGTAAAAATAACGAATTGGGAAATGTATGACAAGTCTCGCATAGATCTCTTCTCCGAGATGATAAAAGATACTTATGGTGTAACAAATAGGTACTCAATAGCTGCTGTTACATACTACCCATCCAGTATTTTGTTTTTGACACAGATATCAGAAGAATCAGAATTAGAAGAGATAAAAAGGGAGATAATATCAAAGACAAAAGGTATCGAAATAAGCGAGTTGAGGATATCAAACATCATACTAGGATCAATATGTTACCGAAACTTCGACAGCATGTACGCTATTCAGTACCAAAGAATCCTAATAGAGAAAAATCTACCACTCTCTCATAGAGAAGAGTACACTTAACTTACCTGCCTATTCCTCCTTTTATGTCAGTTCCGCCTGTTGTATCCATATCCTTACACCGCTTATACGTATCTGAAAAGGTTTAAAAATCTACCTTCTACCTCCTTTTACCTTTCCATAATGGTTTTTTCCCAACCAGCGTTTTGCTTTTGACACAGATATCCGAAGAATCAGAATTAGAAGAGATAAAAAGAGAGATATTATCAAAAGTAAAAGGTATCGAAATAAGCGAGCTAAGAATATCAAACATCATACTGGGCTCGATATGAGTTACTTTTAGCGGGAAAACATTAGCGGAAGGCTTTATACATAAAACTGTTGGTGTGGCTGTGAGAAGAAGAAATCAGACTGAAGGGGACCATAGTTCGCCCTTTATTTTCAGATTGTCCTGAATCGGACGGAATAGGAATATATATAAATCTGTAGAGCTGAATTATATTGTGCTCAGAATACTGTGCACGAGAAAGATAAGAATGGACGAAGAAGAAAGAAGATACGAAGAAAGAGGAGAAGGCCGTGAAAGGAGAAATGGCCATATGAAGGCAGCGTACTTCAATCCGAAGCCGGTAAAGGCTGGGGATGAGGTCGAAGTGTCAATCGAAGGATCTGCATCTGGCGGAGACGGTGTGGCGAGAGTCAACGGTTTCGTCATATTTGTAAAAGGTGCAAAGCCGGGAGACAGCCTGAAGATAAGAGTGACAGAAGTTAGAGCCAGATTTGCGATAGGCGAACCTGTCTCCTGAGTTTCCTTTTCCTTTTTATTTTTTTTGATTACATTTTACACCATGGTTAGATTCTATGTATGACCCAAAGTCAGAAGAGAAGTGGAATGCATATTGGAGAGAGAAAGACATGTTCAGGTTCGACAGGGCCGATAGGACAAAGCCTCTCTACGTAATAGACACTCCGCCTCCCAACACAACTGGGGGCATGCACATGGGCCAGATGTTCTGGGTCTCATACATAGACAGCATAGCGAGATATAAGAGGCTGAAGGGATTCAATGTTCTCTATCCGCAGGGGTGGGACACGCAGGGCTTTCCGGTAGAGTTAGAAGTCGAGAAGCGATACGGAAAAGAGATGCCAAGAGAAGACTTCTACAAGAGATGTGTTGACTATGCGAAAGATACGATAGTGCTGATGAAATCGCAGATGCTCAGGACTGGTGCAAGCTTCGACGAATCGCTTGAGTACATAACAATGTCAGAGGATTACAGGAGGAAGGTGCAGTTGTCTCTAATAGAGATGTACGAGAAAGGGTATGTCTACAGGGCAGCCCATCCGGTAGAGTGGTGTCCGAGCTGCAGAAGTTCGATAGCGAGGGAGGAAATAAACGAGACTGAGAAAGACACTTATTTCAATTACATCAGGTTCGAGATTAAGGGGAGAAAAGGCTCAAAGGAGCATCATATAGAGATAGCGACGACAAGGCCAGAGCTGCTGCACGCATGCGTTGCGATTGCTGTGAATCCGGAAGACGAGAGATATTCAAAATATATCGGCAAGAGCGCCATAACGCCGATATATGGAAAGGAGGTGCAGATAATATCAGACAGCTCTATTGACAAGGAGCTCGGTACCGGCGCGGAAATGGTCTGCACATTCGGCGACAAGAATGATATAAGTATGTACTATAGGCACAAGCTCCCGATGGTGGTCGCCATAGACGAATCAGGCATCCTAAAGAACGCCGGCAAGTTTACAGGGCTAGACATACCAGAGGCAAGAAGCGCAATAATAAAGGAGCTAGAGGCAGAATCAGCCCTAATAAAGAGAGAAGAGATGAAGCATACGGTAAAGGTGCATGACCGCTGCTCTACCCCGATCGAACTCCTGTCATATACTCAATGGTTCTTAAAGACAAAGGAATCAGCCGATAAGATAAAGGATATTGCATCATCGATAAACTGGATACCTCAGAACGCGCTGCAGCGTCTCATAGACTGGGCAAATTTCATAGAATGGGACTGGAACATATCCAGAAACAGGATATTCGGGACACCCATACCATTCTGGTACTGTGCTGATTGTGGAGAAATAATCGCTCCGAAGAGGGAAATACTTCCCGTTAACCCAGCTTCAGAGCAATCTGAAATCGCAGCTTGTAAAAAATGCGGATCAAAGAACATAACCGGGGAGAAAGATGTCTGCGATGTGTGGGTAGACTCAGCTATAACCCCTCTTGTCATAGCCGGATGGCCTGACGATAAGGAGTTTATGAAGCGCGCATTCCCGAATTCCGTCAGGATACAAGGCACAGACATAGTAAGGACATGGGCGTTCTATACGATATTCAGGGTGTCTGCGCTTACCGGAGATAAGCCTTTTGAGAACCTGCTTGTTCACAATATGATACTGAACGAGGAAGGCAGGGAAATGCATAAGAGCCTTGGAACAGGAATATCGCCAGAGGCGCTCATCGAAAAGTATTCGATAGATGCGGTAAGACTATGGGTAGCAGGCAGCGGAGGCATAGGCAAGGATAAGCCATTCTCATACAGCGAGATTGAATACTCGAAAAGCTTCATATCGAAACTCTATAACTCTGCTGTGTTTGTGAAGGGCGCGCTTGCAGAGACACGGCTTCCGAAAGAGGAACCACACAAGAGTTTCGGGGTGTTCGACTTCTGGATAATAAACAGGCTGAATGATGTAACAAAAGAGGCAGAATCAGCGTATGATGCCCTAAACCTTTATGAGGCGTCGGGCAAGCTCATCGACTTCTTTTGGCATGAATTCTGCGATTATTATATAGAGAATGTGAAATATAGGATAAGAGAGGAATCAGAGGCCGGCATAAACAGCAGGAAGGCGGCTGTCTACACGCTCAACCATGTCCTGAAGAGCGTGCTTATAATGCTCTCCCCGATAATACCGCATGTCGCTGAAGAGATAAACTCCATGTTCTCGAGGGATAGTATATTTACAAACGAATTTCCAAAGCACACAGAGAGGGAAACAAAAGCAGACTACGTGATAAACGGCCTTGTATTCAAGAGTGCGCTGGTCGATTTCGACTACAGCGATGCGGGTGCGTTGCTCAACAGAATAATAGGAGAGGTAAGAAAAGAAAGGAGCAAAGCAAGGATGGCGCTCAACAAAGAGGTAAAACGAATAAATATAAATGTTCCTGAGGCATATTATAGCGTGGTTTTTTCGTCAAAGAAAGAGCTCCAGAGCATCTGCAAAAGCTTGGAGATATCAGTAAATAAGGGCGATGAACTGCAGGTAAACATAGATTTAGAGTCGAGTGTTTTTGATGGCAAGGATGCACACTAAAAAGAAGGGAAAGTCAAAATCCAGAAAGCCAATGCTAGACGGTAGCACAGAGATCAAGTCCCAGCTCGGGAAGGAGGAAACAGAGAGTATAATACTCCAGTACAGCAAGCAGGGAATGGGCCCTACCGCGATAGGAGAGAGACTGAAAAGGGAACACGGGGTGCTTTATCCGAAGAGCACACTGGGAAGGAAGATAACCGTGCTTCTAAAGGAGAAAAAGGTCGCGAATCCTATGCCTGAAGACCTGATGAATCTTATGGCGAAGGCTGTCAACCTTAACAAGCATATAGAGAAGAATAAGCAGGACAAATCGAACACACTTAACCTGAAAAGAACAGAGGCAAAGATTTGGAGGCTTACAAAGTATTACATAAGAATGGGAGTACTGCCGGGCAAGTGGAGGTATGATCCGAAGCAGGCAGAGCTGCTCATAAGAGGGAGGTCTTGAAGATGGCTGTAGGAAAAGTTGACAAGTGGAAGCTGAAGAAATGGTACAACGTGAGCGCGCCAAAGCTGTTCAAGGAGATGAGCATAGGAGAATTACCCGCAAACTCAGATGCAGCGATGGCGAACCGCACAATCATTGTAGATCTCTTTTCCCTGACGAGCAATCCGGCACATATGTATACAAACGTCAAGCTGAAAGTGTACGAGTCGAGCGGAGAGGCCGCGAAGACGAAACTTGTGCGCGTGGAACAGCTTTACAGCTACATCCGCTCGCTTTCAAGGAGGCACAAGACACTATCTGAACTTGTAATACCTCTTACCACAAAGGACAATGTAAAGATGGTGGTAAAGCTGATAGCGGTAGCAAACGCTAGGATAACGACTTCAAGGAAAGACGGGATAAGGAAAGAAGCGGGAGAGCTGCTCAAGAGCTACTTTGAGCACAATAATTCAGACGAGATAGTAAACAGCGTTATAGAGAAGAAACTGCAGAACGAGATATCATCCAAGCTGAGCCACATAACACAGATAAGCAAAGTGGAGATAAAGAAGCTGGAGATACCGGACGGGATATGAACCACACCAGATAATATTGCTAGGTTAACTCATCAAAAATATTTTAACTTGTTGATAATATTGTTTGAATACAAATTCAACAAACTCTTTGGGGTTACCAGTTTCGACTGATTTTATTAACGCTTCGAAATATGCATCCTTGTTAACAGAGACGTTAATCAATGGGAATTTGCCATCAAACAGCGTTTTATTGAATATTAACCTGCAGACTCTTTTGTTTCCGTCCAAAAAAGGATGGATTTTATACAATCGGTAGTGGGCAAAGGCCGCCTTTTCCACCGGATTAAGATCAGTTTTGTTGTACCACTGGAGGAATTCGCCAAGCAGTTTGACAATTTTATTATGTGCCGGCGGACGATATCTCAGTTCTCTATCATTCGAGGAGCCTAATGATCCCTTCCTGTACAGATACACTTGCCGCTCTCTTAACTTCCCTGGATTTTTTACTTCGAAAGTTGCCATTATGGTATTATGCAATTCAAGGAGATATCTTTTATCCAGCTTATGAGGCCTTTTTATTGATTCGATCGCGCTCAACATATTCTTACTTATCCGCTCCCTTAAAGTCAATCTAGATGCCTTAATCAACGCATTCGTAACATCGCTTAGATCTACATCAACTTCCTCTGTCGTTAAGGTAGTCAAAGTAAACCTTACCATACTATCAATGTCGTATTTTCTTCTTCTTAAACTTGTCAATTTTTGGTACTTTTTATCAAATGCAACGCTAAAGAGTAAACTTTTGATTACCTCATCATTATCAACTAATAAGCAAGAATAAGTTTTCCCAGATAATTTTTGTATCAGTTCTGTTCTAAATTTATCCTCGATCGCTCTTAATTCTTTTTCTGTGGGTTTCTTCAGGCCTATATACCTGCTGAAGCTTTTAGTTTTTTTTACTAATCGATAACTCAAGAATGAATAGTAATAATCTCTGCCCTTAATCTCCTTAATTACAAGTGACATGACATATTAGGTAGACAAAAATATTTAAATATGTCTACCTAACCAGTTAGGCAGACAGAATGGCTTTTCGTTGTCTATCTGGCGTTTCGGATTGATGGCGAACGTTTCCCAGGATTACTACCTCAAAAAGGCGGAATAAGAAAAGGGGCAGCCTCACTACTCAAAAACCACCTCAAACATAGCAATCCCAACGAATAGTAAACAGCGTTATAGAGAAGAAACTGCAGAACGAGATATCATCCAAGCTGAGCCACATAACACAGATAAGCAAAGTGGAGATAAAGAAGCTGGAGATACCGGACGGGATATGACACACGGCATTATATTTCCACGCTAAACGCAGCTTACTGTAGTCGCCGATCCGTTTACCTTGTCCCGTTCAAGAAGGTATACCTTCGCATTATTTATCTGTTTGAGTTTCTCGTCATGCGTTATTATGAACACCTGGTCAAGTATCTTTGGGAGAGAGTCGCCGAACACGCTGACCAACCTGTATATCCCATTAGAGTCTATGTTGTGTGTTGGTTCATCCAGTATGGCCCACCTTAAGTTCGGCACGATGACCATCCCCATAGTTATCCTCATTGCAAGGCAAGCAACGCTCTTCTCTCCTCCGCTCGCAACGCTCCCTATCGGCACCCAATTCGTCTCCCCTCCGGCATCAATCCCTGCCTCAAGCGAGTAGTCATCGTTCTCTGCGTTTATCCTGATGGACCTGTAGTCGCCGTATGGATACAAATCATCCCATAGCCTGGACATCATCTCGTTTATCGAGAGTATGAGTTCACTCCTAAGGTTTCCGCTCGCAGAGCCGAGCCCCTTCTTGAACTTTACAAGATTCTCCAGATAGTAAGATCTTTTTCTTATTCTATCCTTTACTGAGGAAAGTTGCGCAAGTTCGCGCTCTCTCTTTCTCACCTCATCTCCCAGCTTCATAACCAGCGCAGCGGAGTTCTCCATCTTCGTACGGGCAATCCCTGCTTCCTTGCTCTCGGCAGCGTATTTGTCCTGCGCGGAGTTGAGCTCCTCTATACCGACTTTTGCAGAAGCAAGCGCCTTCTCCAACGAATTTAACCCGATAGCGGTCTCGGCAAGCTCTGCTGACATTCTGCCCCTGCGCTCCGCTCTCTCCTTCGCGCTTCTGAGCGTTTCAAGCCGTTCTCTTGCCTTCCTGAGGGCCAACTCCGCGACCGTTTTTGACGATGAATTATCTTCAAGCTCTTTCTCTGATTTTGCGACCATCGCCTTAAGCCCCTCAATATGCTGTTCTACCTGTGCATACTGGGCCAATCTCTTCCCAAGAGAGATGCAGTTGTTGTACATCTCATATCTGGCAGAGCGTTCGGTCCTCAACTTCTTTATTTCTGATTCGAGTATCCTTGCCTCCGAAAGGGTCTCGGAGATTACCTGGTCCTTTCCTTTAAGCAGCGTTTCCTTGAGCTGTGCATCTATCTCTCGTTCGCACACAGGGCATACGCTTATGTGCTTCCTGAGTTCGTTAATCCACTCCCCTGTCTCGGTTACCTTTCTCTCAAGCAAGATATGCTCCTTTGAGAGCGCGTCTATCCTAGTGTCGAGCGCTTCGCATTCCAATTTGAGTCTGTCAGGATCTGAATCTCCAAGTTCTGCTAGGATTTTCTTCTTCTCTTCGAAGGATTTCTCAGCATGGGAGAGGTCTGCCCTGAATCCAGCAATTCTCCCAACAATTTCTTTCTCAGTTGCCAACCTGACCTCGTGCGCCCCACTCGCAGCTTCCTCTTCGGCGGATGCAGAAAGCAGCATCTCTCCAACCTTGTCCTCATCCTTATTCGGAGCTCCCATCCCCTTCAGCTCCTTTTCTATTACCTCTTTTCTTGATTTTGTCCTTTCCAATTCCGCGGCTATCTCCACCCGCCTGTTGTATTCAGCTTTTGTAGCCCCAAGTTTCTCTTTGGCAGAATCAAGGTCCTTTGTCCTAAGTTCCAGCTCTGCTCTCGCCTTCTCCAAAATTCCTATCTCCTCAGCAAGTTCGTCCTTCGATTTATTGGTACTGGCATTCATTGACTCTATATCTATGTTGGCAAGTATATGTTCCTCATCTTTCAGCATCGATCTTATACTGTTAATCACGGTGGTTACGCGCTCTTCCGCCATTGCAAACTGGTCAAGTCCGAGCATATTGTCGATCTGCCGCTTCCTCTCGCTTTTCGTTATGTCGAGGAAGTAAAGGAGGCCATTCTGCTCAGAATATATCGCTCTTGAGAACACATCGTAGTCAACCTTCAGCAATCTCGATACCTCCTCTGTGACTCTCTCTGGCTGAGTCTGGAATATATCTCCGTTCTTCACCAGAGTCGCAGAGCTTCCTCTTTTTTGTATGGTGCGAGTTATCTCGTAACGGTCTCCATCGATTTCGAGGGTAAGCCTTACCTCTCCGGAAGATTCCTGTGAAGGCCTGTTCATTATCAGAGACTCTATCTTCAGAGTGCCGCGCTTCAGGGCGGGAAAGGTGCCGAAGAGCGCAAAAGATATCGCATCCATCACAGAGCTTTTTCCAGATCCCATCACGCCTATAAGAAGATTTATTCCATGCCCAAATTCCATCGAGGTATCCTTATGCGTCCTCCAGTTTTTAAGCCTAATCGAGGAAATCATGGGAGCACCTAAGATAATGCCACACAGACACATATAAGTTTGCCGTTCAGAGGAGACTCTCCTGCTCTACTTCCACTTCGTCAATCGAGTCTAAGCCCTTTAAGCTATCCTCGATCTGGGATGAGCTCATATTCGCGCTATCGTAAGTGAACAGCACCTTTATCGCCTTCAGGCCGAAGCCTATCTCCTCTTCCTGTATATCTTTCGGAGAAAGTTTCTCCCTTATCTCATCCAAAGCTGCCTGCAGGGATCCCTCCTTCGGGTAGACTTTGAAAATTACCATAACTCCAGACATCAAGGTCCCTCAAAATCGCACTCCTTGCACTTGTACGCGTTGGAGCGCCTCCTGCAATGCTCGCACCTTATAATGACACTATTCCCGCATTTCGGGCAAGCGAATTCTGTGTAGTTATGGGAAAGCCTTCCGCATGATATGCACACCTTCCCCGGTAAAATATCGTCTATATGATCACCAATAAGTATCTACCTTTTCCTCCTTACCCTATTTATCCCTTTCGGTTTGGGTGCGCCTCTGCCGCGAAGCAGCGTGCCGAGCGAGATGATAAGACTTAATATAGAGAGAAGTATCGCTGCTGATGCTATCGCAAGGATTGTTCCATACGAGCTCCCTGGCAGTGTTGTCACATTTTGCGGTATGGTGGTGCTGCTCGTTGTAAGGTTCAGGCCAGCGCCTATGCTGCGCGTGTCATTGCTAAGCTGGTTTGCGAGGATGGCTGTCTGATAAGCAGAGAACGCGTAGGAATAAGATATGTTAAAGTTGTGCGCAAGACTCGACTCGTTCACATAAAACAGCGCTTCGTCGGAGAACTGTGTGCCCCATATGCCGTATGTCGAGTTATCAGCAATGGATATCGCCATAGATCGGAGTGTGGACGCGGTCGCATTTGCCTCTTTTGCCGCCTTTCCATCCGCATAAGCATAGTCGGCAGCGTATATCGCAGCACCGTACTTGCCATTCCCGTACAGCTGCTTTGCAGAGCTGAGATAGAGACCAGGGTATGGCAATGCCCTATTTATCCTTGAAGCGGCGAGGTTGGATACCGCACTGGAGTAAACTACAGGCAAGCCTCCGATGCCGGCGGCTGCGGCGTACATTAACGACGAACCTTTGCACCATGCATATGATTCGCCTATGTTGCTAGACATCCTGAGCAGCGTGTCTGTATCTATCTGCGAGAGGTTCGATGGGATAGTGCCATTCAAAGTAAGGTTAGCCCAGCTCTGTCTTAGTTCCCCTCCGATGATGTAAGGATAATTTTGGTTGGTTAGCTGCGGAGAGATAAGGCCGGAACAGTAGCTGCCGGTCACGTTAAGGGCGCCGAATGTCTTGTTTATGTTAGTGGAATGCGCCAGGAAGGTATACGCTTCTATATAATCAAGGAACTCTCTGTCTGCCGCCTCATAAAGATAGCCCTTCCTTCCAAGCAACGCACCTTCGCTATTGAGTCCAGAAAGCTGATGCGCGACCGTGCTGAATCCTGTCTGTGAGGATAAATTGGAGATTGCATGGTTGCTGAGGTTAAGCGTCAGATTCTGGATCCTTTTGAAGAAAGGAACCGAACACGGTCCGGTGCACACAAGCGTTGCGTTCGGTATCTTATCTAGACTGTAGTTTAAAGAGAAATTATACTTTGTCTCGTATCCGAGAGCGCCCTTCTTACCAAAGGCGAATTCGGAAGCCTGCGATATATTCGATACCTGCACAAGAGGCAGGCCAAAGTTATCTTGTGTTATCAGGTATATGATATCTTCAGTAGAACTGTTTGATACTCTGGGCACCAGAACAAAGCTTAGCCCTTTGTTGAATGCAGCTCCGGCTTTGTCGTAGATTCCGCCTATCTGCCCTATATTTCCATTCGGCTCTATAGTGCCTGTCATGGTAAAGTTATGGAGAAGCGGTTTTCCGGAGAGTGCCGATACCGCAAGTATTGTCATGGCAGCACCTGCGCTCGGTCCAGATACGCTTGATGAGTTGTCTTTTACCAAGTAATTGAAGTTGTAGTGGGATTCGTTGAGGTGCAGGTACGACGAGGCGTATGCCGCAGCTTCCTTAGCAGATTGCAGAGTGCTGTTTCCGACGTGCTGCGGCCCGTTTATGCTGACTAATCCAGTGCCGGTAGTGACGGTGAGGTTTATTGTTGTAAGTGTGCCGGTGTTGTTGCTCAGCAGCACCGCGGGAGCGAATATCGAGGCATTCCCAACGTAAGATGCAGAACCTAATGAAAACACGGCAAAAGAGAGCACAGCGAATAAAAGATAAAGTCTCATAATACTATTTAGAGACAAATCCTTTTAAAACCTCCATAAAAAAGATGAATATGGTGAAAAAGCAGGATGATCGAATTAAGGATAAGATCGAGCGCCTAAAGAGGGAGAACAAGGAGTTAAGGGCGAAGCTGAAGGCAATGGAGTACGACAGGCTAACCTCAATCTACACAAGACATGCCGGGGAAGGGAGGCTGTACGCAGAGCTTGACAGGTTCTCCAGGGAAAAGGGAAAATCCATAAGCGTAGCCTTTATAGACGGAGATAGAATAAAGGAGATAAACGACAGGTATGGACACAGGGAAGGAGACAGGGCAATAAAGGCGATTGCAAAAGCGATAAGGAAGACAAAGAGAGCATACGACATAGCGTTCAGGTACGGCGGAGACGAGTTTGTGGTTGTGATGCCAGATACAGGAAGAAATGGGGCACAGGGGTTCTTAAAGAGGTTTACAGACCATATCTCCGATACAGCAAAGATATCAAAAACATCTCAGGGCATAGTGCAAGCTTCTGTAGGCATCTCAACATTAACTTCAAAAGAGAAAGGAAGTATAAGAGAGCTGGCGAAAAGGCTGCTCAGCGCAGCAGACAAAAATATGTACAAACAGAAAAAGAAAAGGCAATAAGGCAGGAGGCGCAGTATTGCGCCTCTTCCTCGCTTCTCTTCAGTCTTACCATCTTCCTTTCTGTGTAGATATCAGCACTGCCGCGGCTCCAACCTTCTTCAGCCCCTTCTTTTTGGTGAATCTCACAGCTTCGCAGGCGTACTCCGCCGCTTTCTCTGCAAGTACTGCCTTCAATGCTGCGGATGCGGTCTCATCTACCTCTAGCGTACTCCCATTTTCAAAGAGCTCGCTGAAGTTGCTTTCCTTCAACAGTTCCTCTGCCCTTGCTCTAGCTAGGCTGCTTCTGCGCCTTTTCTCACCCGACACTATTTCTATTCTCTCCATCCCAATCTCCTTTTCCCACCAATCTTAATTCTGCTTTCCAGATATATAAAGGATTTGTAGAACATGCAATTACGGAACTTTCCAACAATTACCTAGAATGAAGAAAAAAGCAAGAAGACGCACAATATATAAAAATGAGTATTACCATACTCACCTAAAATGGCGAGGTAGCTCAGCTGGTTAGAGCGCTAGACTCATATGCAAAGCATTATGAGTGATGAGCAGATATGCTATGACGAGAAATCTAGAGGCCGCGGGTTCGAGTCCCGCCCCCGCCACGTACAAAGGTTATTAAATTTTGTCCATCAAGGTAATGAGTAGTAAGGTGGACATATTGTCAAAGGCCAAAGTTGCTGAGAAAAGGGGGCGGAAGGCGGCATCCAAATTAATCAGATCAAAAGGGAAGGCACAGGCATCAGTAGAATACCTATCGGTATATGGATGGGCTCTGCTTATAATGGCGGCAGTACTTGCATTTGTCCTTATCTATGTGAGTCTTCCGCAGTCGATTGCGCCTTCACGATGCACGATATCTCTGGGATTTGACTGCAACGCCGTAGTCTTTGGCACTAATACAACAACCAACAACATAACAATCGCGATGGCAATAACGAACAGGCTGCCGCAGCCGATGGAAAGTCCGAATCTGACGATAACATACAACGGGGTGAATTACACAGGTTCATGCTCGCCGGCGTATCTGCCTCCTGGCGCATCATCGATATGCGAGTTCAAGATACCTCAGAAAGCGAGGCTGGGAGAATATGTATCGTCACCGATTTACATCACCGCGAAGAACTGCGGACTTGCAGTCAATAGCTCATGCGCATCCGCACCGAAAGAGGTATACGCGGGGAATATGCAGGCACACGCGACGACTTATGTATCGCCAAACGTGAATCTGAACCTATTCGCTAACACGACGTCGCCCATACAAGGCCATAAGGTAAAGATAACAGCATATGTGACACTTCTAGGGTATCCTGTCAGCGGAGGTGTTGTGAATTTCACGGTAAACAACCCTAATTTCATTATGTCCCCGCAATCTGCGCTCACATCATCATCAGGATACGCTTACAGTAACCTCTTTGGCGGAAGCACAGGCACAGTGAAAGTCACAGGAGCATATGCATCAGTCTCAAAGAACTTGACATTCACGTTCGCACCGGCTCCAACAACAACCACTACGACATTCGGCTCATCGTCCACGACCCTTGTCTCTTCATCATCAACAACCCTTGTCTCTTCATCATCAACAACCCTTGTCTCTTCATCTTCCACCTCAACTACCACCACTACAACCACCACAACGTCTACTTCAACAATCTCAACCTACACGCTTACTGTAGTAGCTTCGCCTTCAGGGCAAGGAACAGTTTCAGGAGGTGGAACTTACTCCGCAGGATCTCCAGCAACACTAACCGCAACAAACGGACCAGCCGGATTCACGAAATGGTCTTGTACAGGAATCTGTCCAGACGGTACCACCTCCACTTCCAACCCATGGGATGTCACAGTCACAGGCAATGCCACATATACTGCTACTTTCGACTATGAGATTATAGCGACCTTCGTTTATACAGGTACATGTCCTTTTAAGGGTATAGTCTCCGGGGGCAGAGCTTACCCTTATGGATCTACAGCAACGCTCTCTGTAACCCAACCCCAACCAAGCTGTGGATTCAAGGGTTGGATTTGCAGTGGAGTATGCCCAGATGGCACCAGCTCTACCTTAAATCCATGGGATGTGGAGGTCACAGGCAATGCAACATATACGGCTCAAATCCCGTAGTTGGCCATAATGTCAGATAATCTGCTACTCTTCAGTAACAAAATACCATCCTCGATGGCATCCGAACTCCGGTAATTGTATCTGGAAAAGTGTTTACGCTTAGCATAACTGGTACATTGACAGGTAAACCAACAGAAGAATGTTCTATTAAGGTAGCAATAGGCTAACATAATAAAAATTCCGACCGGCATTTCCTATGTCTTTATCGGCACAAATACCTGATATTTAAAGAAAAGGTGGCATTCGTCTTTCGACGAATGCTGCATCGTCGCTTTTAAATGCTCTATATCAATCGATATCGATTCTATGGAAAAGGAAAAGAATAAAGAAAACCTTGTTGGGATAAGCTATCTCGGCGTGGAAGCGCCGCATACAACCGTTTCTACAGACGAGCTTGCTAAGGCAGTGGGACAAGATCCAGAAAAGATAAGGAAAGGACTCGGAGTGAACAGCATGAAGTGGCCTACCTACTCCCAGAACAACAGCACAATGGCGGCACAGGCGTTATACAACTTCGTAAGGAGATTGAAGGCCGATAACGAGCTCAACCAAAAGTTCATGACAAATCCTCCGCAAAGGATATTCTATGCCACAGAGAGCAACGCCGACCAGAGCAGGCCCGATGCGATGAGCGCGCTGCGCATGGTCTACAACAAACTTCTGGATGACGACACAGCCAATAAAAGATATATAGACATATTCAGGCAGTGCGATGTCATGCAGGTCACATTTGCATGTGCCGGCGCAGGCCTTTCCCTAGGAAGCGCATTGGATCACGTACGTGCCAACAACGGCAGTTCAGCGATAGTCATATCCGCTGACACATCAGTCTACGATAATGACAGGGCTCCGAATGCCGAGGCGACACAGGGATCAGCTGCTACCATAATGTGGGTTACGCAATCTCCTAAGCTGCTTAGTCTTAACGATGATGCAAAGACCGGCTCGTCCAACCTTCCAGTTTCAGACTTTACGAAGTTCGGAGATCACCGGCCATTAGTCTACGGGAAATTCTCTGAAATAATGTACATATACCTTGCGGCGCATGCGTTTGAGGCAGTAGAGGACTCGTACACAACCAAAAACGGTCACACCGTACTAAATGACACCGATTTCATGGTAACGCATGTGCCATTTCCGAAACAGGCGATATACTACAACTCCGCGCTCTTTGCCCACTCTCTAAGGCTAGACGGCAACGAATCTCTTAAGAATATGATAACATCCAGGGAAGAGGTCGGAAGATGCCCTACCAACGGCGCAAGGTTCACCGCAACAGTATCAGAGATAATCGAAGGGTTGCGAAACAGACCAGAGTCTGAACTCGTCCCGGCAATCGAGTCAAACCAGCTTTTGAAGGACTACATGAACTGGCTGAAAGGGTTGAGAGGGCAACCAGAGGCAAAAGAGTTTGCAAAGAAACTGCACATAGCGGAATCCCTCATGATACCATCCCTTACCGGCAACTCTTATTCGAGCGCAGCCATAGTCGGGCTCGCGAGCACGCTAACCAATGCGAATGTGGATAAGGTAAAGAAGGGACTGGTTGTGTTCTACGGGAGCGGCGCAATATCTAGGGTAGTGCCTTTGAATGTTGTAGCAAAGGAGTCAGAGAAGGGAAGATATATGAATCTCAACATAGGCACCGGAGAAGAGGTAGTAAGTTTAACCGCGGAGCAATACAAAGAGATACACGAGGTCTTATTGAGGGGTGAAGCGAGGAGGGTAATGCCAAAAGGCGACAATCTCTTCGAGGAAGACAAGAGGTTCCTGAGGGGAAAGGTGCCTTCGGGCTTCCATGTGAGGAGATACCACGAAGACGGGACGTGCGAGGCGTTCTATCTGGAACAGGAATAGGCCATCCTCCTATTCCTCCTCCCTCTTCCTCTTTTTGCCGCCAGATTTCTTGCTCTTTATCTTTACCATCTTCTTCAGCTCCGGATAAACTTTGACTAGCTCTGCCTCTGTCACTGACGCTGGCATCTTCAAGTTCAAAAAGATGCTGGACACAAGATATCGGATCGCCTCCCTCTCAGTCTCTTTTCCTTTAGTCGCAGAAACATGGCCTCGTACAGCATCAACCAATAGTTTGGAATCAACAGTTTCAATCTCTCCACTTTGCAAAGAGTCGGAGATCCTTTTTGCGGCAGAATCAAGCGCGTCCGCATCAATTTCCAGCTCGATGCAGATTCCTTTCTCTGCTATCCTTCTTACCCCTGATAGTATAAGCCCTATCTCCTCCGCTTTTGTCTGATCTGTTATTCTTAACCTTTTTATCGCTACAATGCCCTCAACATCAGATATAAAATCCACATATTGGTCTGGTCTTTCTTCCATGAGATCACACATTGTTGAGGAAAGAGAGAGAAACGTAAGATGAAGCAATCTTCTTCAGCTCTGGTTTGCCATTGCACGCTTTCTCTATCTTCTCTTTGACATTTTTGTCTTTTACGGCCCTCAGCAATGCATCTATAGGCTTCTCTTTTGCCTCGGATAAGTAAGGAGTAAGTGCCTTGTCTATAATCGCGGTGTCTATTCCCAAGACATGGTATATCTCGTTGTCAGCATAGCTTCGTATCTGTAAGAGATGCTTCACAATCTTTTCTTTTGGGGTAGAGTTGTTTATCTCAAGCGAAAAGACCTGTCTAGAGCCCTTGTACTTGAACTCAAAGTTGATGAAAGACAAGAGATTACCCTACCTACCTTACCCCTACTTGCCCGGAAGGTAATACAATGACCGTCCGTTCTTAGCTACCTTCTTTACAGAGCCACTCTTAGACAGGGAATCAAGCACATTAGAGAGCCTCCCTGCCGGTCTGCTGCATCTTGCAGATATCTCCTTGAGCCTTTTGGCGCTCTGTTCGTTCTTCGCGTTTAGCGCCATTAGGGCATCCGTTACCTGTTTTCCATCGTCCATATTAATCACACTACTTCTTCACGCGCTTGGATTTCCGCTTCGGCCTCAATGCGTGGTAGCCGCACTTCCTGCACTTCTCGCTTCCAGTCTTGTTCCTGGCCTTGCATCTGAGGCATATTCTAATCTTTGAGAACTCAGCCTCCGCAAGAGCAAATTTCGCCATAATATTTACCTTAAGATTAGTTTAACTAATAAAGACAGGAATATAGCGACAGGAAGATATAAAAGTATTATTGTGCGACACCAAATCCATTCGCCCAAACAAAAGAAAGATATTTATCGCTGAACGTGCAATATAAAACTATGAGACACATAAGGCACGACAGGGCTCATCCCTACGAGATAAAGCTTGGCGACCTGCCAGGCATGAAGAATCTGACAAGCGATCCGAAGATACTGAACTACGCGACACATGTATGTGCATGCGGCCTCTCAAAGCACAAGCCATTCTGCGATGGCAGCCATGTCAAGGCAAAGGTGGAAGCTGCGGAACCAGACAGGATGCACCTCTACGACAAGGATGGGAATCCATTCACAGGGGAAGAGAAGGACATCCCAAACGAGTACGAGTAATCGCAAGTCTTTTATAAGGAGTCACCAAATACTCGATTGATGGAGAGAGATTCGGTCGTAAATCCCTACGAGGTAAAGGGCAACATAGACTACGAAGAAATAGCGAAGCGTTTCGGGGTAAACCTGATAGATGAAGCTTTAAAAGAGAGGATAAAGAGGCTTGCAGGGGGAGAGCTGCATTTCATGATAAGGAGAGGCATATACTACGCCCAAAGAGATATGAACTGGCTCCTCGACGAATATGAGAAAGGAAACAAGTTCTACTTATACACCGGCATAGGCCCTTCAGGGACAATGACGCTGGGACACCTGATTCCGTTCGCACTGACACAATGGTTCCAGGAAAAGTTCGATGCCGAGGTATATATACAGATACCTGACGAAGAGAAGTTTCTTGTAAAGAAGAAATCGGATCTGACACTAGAGAAGACGCATGAGCTTGCGTATGACGATGTGGCAAATATAATAGCAATGGGTTTCAAGAAGGGGAAGACAAAGATATTCCTTGATACGGAATACGCCAAGACCTTATACAAGAATGCGGTAAGGGTCTCAAGAGGAATAACATTCTCGATGATAAAGGATGCATTCGGATTTACTGTAGAAGACAATATCGGGAAGATATTCTATACAAGTATGCAGGCAGTTCCCGCGTTCTTGATGTCTGTAGAGAAAGGGAAGAATATACCATGTTTAATACCTCTTGCGATAGACCAGGATGTGCATTTCAGGATAGCAAGAGACTCGATAGCGAAGCTGGGTTATTACAAGCCCGCAAGCATACAGTCGAAGTTCCTTCCCGGACTTAGTGGAAAGCCGAAGATGTCGGCTAGCGACCCTTCAGATACGCTATACCTGAACGACGACGATGAAACGGTAAGGAAAAAGGTGTTCAAGGCGTTTACCGGCCAGCAGCCCACGGCAGAGCTTCAGAAGAAGCATGGGGGGAATCCAGAGATATGCACAGTATGCCAGTACTATCGTTTCTTCTTTGAGGACGATGACACGAGGCTGAAAAAGATATTCGATGCGGAGCGGTCAGGCAGCATCCTTGCAGGAGAGCATAAGCAGGACCTTTACGAGCGCATAACGAAGTATCTAGCAGGCCAGAGGCAAAAGAAGGAGAAAGCGCTGGAAAGAATGGACGATTTCATAGTAAGGGACTGAACTATGGTAGAATACAACGATGTTGCAGAAGAAAGCATAGGGGCAAGAACTGCAAGGAAAGGAACCATATATGTGACAAGCAGACTTGTGGCGGCAGGAGCAACCTTCCTTCTTCTAATCTTTCTTACAAGATTTATGGGTCCTACTGAATATGGGTTATACGCGATAGCGGCAGCCTTTACTAATGTTCTTGGAATGGCAGGCAATTTCGGATTAGGTACATCTGTAAGAAAGAAGATACCTGAAAGCAAGGAGAGGAAAAGGTTCAACGAGATAGGTAGCAATGCGTATGCAATAGCGATAGTGGGCTCGCTAGCCATAACGCTTATCGGGATAGGGATAAGCGGATACATTGCCTTCCATGTCTACAAGAATGCGGAATTATACCTCCCTATTGTAGTCGCATCCGTTACCATATTCCTTGCAGTAATATATAATCTATCAAACTCCGTGCTGGTTGGCGCAGACAAGGTAAAACAAGCAGCGATCTCAAACATCGCATATTCATTCGTGCAGCTTATTGCGGTTGTTGCATTAGTGCTATTGGGATATTCGATACTTGGGGCATTGGTTGGGCTTGCGATAGGGCTCGGAATAGGGATAATACTCACATCAATCTATATCATGAACGAAACAAAGTTCAATTTTGTAAGGCCTTCAAAAAAGGTAATAAGAGAGATTCTTGGGTTCTCTTTGCCTGTTATGATATCAAACGTTGCATATGTTGGAATCGCGAATCTGGCAATCGACATCTTGGGGATTTATGTAGCGCCGGGAGTGGTCGGGAGCTTCGGCGCAGCATACAAGCTGGGGAGGACATTCGACGTAATACTTGTATCCTCAACATTCGTACTGCTTCCAGCGCTGTCAAAAGCTTTTGCGGATCCAGAACTTTCGAAGAGGATATCCGAGATATACAATGAGAGCGTCTTCTATCTGATAATGCTGAGTATGCCAATCCTGGTTTTCCTTATAACCGCTGCAAAGTACATTACACACCTTCTCTTCTCAAGCGCATATCAATTAAGCGGCTTGTATTTCGCGTTTATAGCAATAGGGATAACCGCCCAGGTAATAAGCAGCTTTGCCGGAACCCTAATAATAAGCCATGGAGAGACTAAGAGGTTTATGAGGTACCAGCTGATAGGGGTCGGAATAGAGTTTATTCTCTTACTGATCTTTATGGCGTATCTAAGAGCCTATGGTATAATACTCGCCTTATTCATAATAGGCCCGATACTCATAAACATTTTATATATCGCAGTGCTCAAAAGAGAGTTTAAGATACATCTCAATTATTCCAGACTTTCCCGGATATTTACCGCGGGGATAGCAACATGGGCAATAGTAACGGCAATCAATTATTACCTGAGACTCGGATATGCAGAGATAATCATTGACCTGATAGCGGTGCTGCTCATCTACCCGCCGATAGTAGTCTTGGCCGGCATAGCAAAAAGAGAAAACTTGGTATTCATAAGGAAAGCGACAGGGAGCATACCCCTCGTCGGCATCTTAGTCGGAGCAATTGTTAGATACGCAGAAGCGGTCGCAAAAGCCACAAAGTAATAAAATACTATATGGAATAGATAAACCAGAAGGCCTCGGTAGCTCAATGGCAGAGCGCCTGTCTTGTAAAAAAACAGGAAAACAGGAGGTTGAGGGTTCAATTCCCTCTCGGGGCTTCACGTCGACAAATAGACGATAGGATCGGTTTTTCTATTTCATCCCATTGTTGGTCTTGCTTATAGTCATAAATATATGACCAGCCTAAATACTATTAGTGATAATAATGAAAATGGAGATATACGGATTCAAGGCGGACGTTTACAAGGATGGCAAATTTTTCATAGGAGAGATATCAGAACTTCACATCCATGACCAAGCCAAAAACCTTCGGGACCTTGAAAACGAACTTAAAGATGCAGTAGACACGGTAGTAGAATTCATGTCTGAGAAGAATCAACAGAAACAGACAGTCAAATCGCATACGCTAAGAAGTTTGTTTGCAAAGAATTAGGCGAGTTAATATCACAACTACGATATTAATCTGACATCGAAGCGATTTTGGTATTTTCCTCTCTGGCTTCCATTTAGCGCAGGTTTAATCATTTATCCTATGGTTTTGCAATATCTATCCCCCTCCGCTCTCGTAACGTCTCAGCATCCTAATTATCGCGTAATACAAAACAGGTACGACAATGACCGGAACCAATATCAAAATGCCTACGTATGCATAGCCTATCTTGCCGAAAAGCGTTAGGGAAGGGAAGAAAGAGGCAAACGCTATGGGGATAATAGTAGACAGTATTGTCATCCCCAAAACTCCGTATATGTACATCGGGTACTGTGCCGCATCCTGCCCTATATTAAGGCTCCATCTCAAAAAGCCGCTACTCTTCAATACTACATATGAGAGGACCGAGAGTGCAAGCATCCCAAATACAAGCACAAAAGTCCCTAACACATAAACAAGCAGGAATGCCAGAAACGCTCCAAAGCTCAAGTTAATGTGCAGAAGCGCATAAACCAACAGCAACAAGCCACTGAATATCGTTCCTAACGTTGTAACATCCCCGTATCTGGCAATGGTACTTGATATTATATCGTACGGCTTAAGCATCAACTGATCAAACTTTCCATTCCTCATGTCGGTGACCAATCTATTTGGAGTAAGTGTATACCCCACTATACCCCCAGATATCTGCGTTATGGCAGCGAGTGCGAGCACCTGAAAATACGTCCATCCTGCAAACCCCCCAGAGACTCCGTATATTATAGATATGGAAATGAATGCCCCAACAGTGCTTAACGATTCCACTATAAGCCAGCCTACTGCCTGCGTCCTGTATATAAAAAACGATTTCAGTTTATACTTCTGTGAGAGAAGATACATGTTTAAGGCTCCACGCATTCCTGATCTATAACTCACACGCCCACCACATTTATCATCTTGCCCATCCTCTTCCACAAAATGTAAGCGACTATCCCTAATATTACAGTCCATGCCAATCCTACTGGAACGAGCCCTACAGCTGTTGCTAAGCTAATTGTTCCAGTATACGTTGCTGCAGGCACAAAGGCCAGAAATGCGAAAGGAAGCATAACAAGCAGATGTCCTATACCGTTAGGGAAGAATGTGAGCGGCACAATCCCGCCACCTATTATCATACTCCCGTAATTTATAGAGATTGCTATACCATATACGTCAGTAAGGTAGAAAGCCATGGATCCAACTATAAAACCTATAAAAGATACAATCATATACCCTATGGCGATATAAAGCAAGAAAAGCGATACGAGCAATAAGGTAACATGTATGTTGGCCAGAATAGCCATACCTACTAAGAGCGGAACGCTTACCAACAGAATATTGATTATACCACTGCTGAAGTCGGCGATAATCAGCTGACTAAAGTAGCTCATCGGCCTTATGAGCATACGTGATATTGATCCTCCCTTTATCCCTTCGGTCATTATATCTACTATACTAGAAAAGCCTAGCAAAGGGGTCAAAGCACCCACTACGATAAAATAAATTATCAGGGTGGGCAAAGATAATCCCATTATCGAGTTGGTATGCGAGAATGAGTATGCAGCCACCCACACTAATATCCCTATAACGGAAAAAAGAAGCCACATAAAGCTCGATATCAAGACGTCCCATCTGTAAGCCATCTCGTTTTTCAGGCCTATAACCAGCAAAGAGGAGTATTTTCTCGACGCACTACTCATCGATAATCATCTTTTTTATTTTGGCTGCCTTCCTCCCTTTAATCGAACTGTAGAATCTTTCCAAGACGGTGCTAAGGTTGGGTTCTGAGATGCGGTAGTCGATTATCCTTTTGTTTTTTATCAGGTTTGTCAGCCACCGTTCCTTTAACACGCTCGGGTCTATCTCGGCTTTGAGGTAGCCAGGCTCGGATTTTATGATTTTTCCTTTCTTTATCAGACCCTTCGGATTTTCATCTGCCCCGAAGCGTAGCTCAAGGATGACATCTCTAGCAAGCATACTACGCATCTTTTTCTGGCTGCCATCAAATATGACTTTGCCTTTGTCAAGCATGACTACCCTGTCAACATCGGTTATATCATCAACCACATGCGTAGTTATCAGGAAGGTCATCCCGTAATCTCTCTGCATTTCGAGTATCGCCTGCCTCATATTCATCCTCGCGGGCAGGTCCACACCTATAGTCGGCTCATCCATGATCACAAGGGGAGGAAGATGCAGCAACGCGGCTACCATCTCGCATTTCATCCTTTCCCCCAAGGAAAGCTGCCGTGTCTGCCTTTTGTAAATCTTTTTAAGGTTCAGAAGCCTTATGAAGTATCTCAGCCTCGCATTATAGTCTGCATCCTCTATCCCATATATCCCTTTTATATAATCAAAAGTGTCTATCGGTGGAAGATCCCAATAAAGCTGGGGATGGGTGTTGCCAAAAACCACACCTATCTGCATAGCCAAGTGCTTTCTCTGATTCCAAGGATCCATTCCCATGGTCTTTACATAACCGGAGTCAGGATAAAGTATTCCAGCTATCGCCTTTATTAGTGTGCTCTTGCCAGAGCCGTTCCTACCCAACAGCGCCACTATCTCGCCTTTCCTTACTCGCATATCGATCCCCCTAAGGGCAGCCTTGACTTTGCGGGTGCGCCTAAGCGAGCTTATGATTCCAGTGCCTTTCGGTTCGTATGTCATAAAGCTCTTATGCAAATTCGATACCTCTATCGTGTAATCCAATTATTCCACCTTCTAATCTCTTCTCTAATCAACCTATAAAAACATTTTCTTGGCTATGCGCGGCGCCTCCTTACCATCCTATTGTAGCTGCCAGCGTTGGCGAATGTGCCCAATAATTATAAATATCTAAAAGATTGGAACTTTGTCATGACATACATAACATCATATCGACATCCGAGAATTGCGGTAGATTTAGACAATACCCTTGCAGGCACAGTCAAAGCGCAGCTAAAGACCTACAAGAAGGAGGGAATAAAGATAAGAAAAGGGGATATCCATACACCTGACATACAAACGGAACTTCTAAGGCTTGGCAATATAAAACCGGATAAGTCTAATGCAGTTTTGGCAAAAATATGGGAGAACACGAAGAGCATGCCATTGCAGGATAAATCTACAGTTCCTGTGATGAATCTAATATCCTCATTATATTCGGTAACAATACTAACCGCTACGATCGCAGACCTAGCGCTGATAAAGGAATGGCTCTCTATAAACTCAATAATCTACCGCAACATCATAAAACTTCCATACAAAGACAAGGTCAGATTTGTAAAGGAATGCCATATCCACATGTTTATAGACGATGATCCGATTCTGGCAAAAGAGGTAGATCGTTCCGACAAGAAGGTTATCGTGATAAACCAGCCATGGAACAACTCTGTAGCAGAGAACAGCAATATCCGAAGAGCTAAGAGCTGGAGTGACGTGCCAGCTCTGTTGGATCATTGGGAGTAAAATATAAGTACGATTCGATAAGTGTTATCAAATATGGTGTAAAAACCTATTATAGTTGGTAACATGGATGGAGAAAAGGTAAGATTCGATAATGGGAAATGGATAGTCCCAGACAGTCCAATAATACTTTTTGCGGAGGGGGATGGAATTGGCCCAGAGATAAGCAATAGCGCAAGGTCGATAGTGGATGCGGCTGTAAGCAAGGCTTACGGGCCCTCCAAAAAGATAAACTGGTCTGAGATCCTTATTGGCGAAAAGGCCCGGTCCAAATATGGGAATGGCATACCCAAAGAGCAGATGGCAAAACTTGAAGAGTACAGGATACTTCTGAAAGGACCGCTCACTACTGTTGTCGGAGGAGGCGAGCGGTCGCTTAACGTAACGATAAGGATGACCCTCGACCTTTACGCAAACATACGGCCAGTGAGGTACATAAAAGGGATAGAAAGTCCGATAAAGAATCCGGAAAGCGTCGACATGGTGATATTCAGGGAGAATACTGACGACATATACACAGGAATAGAGTGGAAGGAGGGAAGCGCAGAAGCGGCAAAGTTGCGAGAGTTCCTTTCAAGTAGTTTTGGAATAAGCATCTCTGCAGACTCGGGGATAGGAATAAAACCTATAAGCAGAACAAAGACAGAAAGGATAACAAGGGCGGCCCTCAACTATGCAATAAAGAACAAGAGGCGGTCAGTTACCATAATGCATAAGGGCAACATAATGAAGTATACGGAAGGCGCTTTCAGAGAATGGGCTTACGGGATAGCAAAAAGTTCGGAGTTCAGAGAGAGTGTCGTCCTGGAGAGTGAGCTTAGCGGATCTGCGTTGCCAAGCGGAAAGATTCTTGTAAACGACAGGATTGCCGACAACATGATGCAGCAGATAATAACAAAGCCGGATATGTATGATATAATCCTCGCCCCCAACCTGAATGGAGACTACATATCTGATGAAGCCGGAGCGCTGATAGGGAATATAGGCATCTTGGGAAGCGCAAATGTCGGAGACACGGGAGGAATGTTTGAGGCCTCGCACGGTACAGCGCCGAAATACGCAGGCAAGGACATCGCCAACCCTATGGGGATGATAAAGGCTGCGGAGCTAATGCTTACCTTTTTAGGTTGGACGGAGGCCGCTTTGCTTATAAGAGAAGAGGTGGAAAGAGCAGTCATTGAGAAAAGAGTAACAAGTGATATCGCCAGATATACCGGCACACCGCCTCTCGGCACAAAGGAATTCACAGATAGGATAATCCAGAGCATAAACACCAAATAAAAAGAGAGATAAAAAAAGAGAAGATGAGGGCAATCACGCCCCTCATAATCTTTAAGATGCTGTCGTGCTCTCCTCCTCCATGAGTTGCTTTGAGCTGTATATCTGTTTTCTTGGGGCTGTCAACTGTGCTATCCCCCAGAATATGATTGCATATATCACAGCAACAAGCATATCATATGGGAACGGGATCGTGTTTGTACCTCCAGTAGTAGTTCCCCCGAGATAAGACAGCACTATCATGCCAACCACGAAGAGCGGTATCCAAATAGAGTGTTTGAGGTGTATCCCTTTCCATTTGGACTTGTAAGCCTGATAGAGATAGAAAATAGTTCCTATCAATGTGGCCCCAAGTGCATACAGTGTTGTCGGATATGTGGCCCAGTATATGAGCAGCGCAGAGAGTACGAAAGCAACCAATGACCATAATTTCACATAAGGGACAGTGAAAGGTCTCTTTAGGTCAGGATATATCCTCCTAAGCGTCGGCAACGATGCCGAAACAAGGGCGAAGTTCACAACTGCAGCAACCACCACAAAGTCTACCAGCGCATACCATGACGGAAGCGGTATTATGAACACAACCGCAAGCACGGACGCGAGGATTAATGCATATACAGGCACGCCTGCCTTGTTCGTCCTGCCGAATACCCCAGGTAACGCTTTCTCTTTAGCGAACCCGAATATTATCCTAGCTGAACCGGTCAGGTAAACTCCGAATGTTCCGAACGGGGAGAATATTGCGAAGAGCAAGGCGAGGATTACCAACACGCCCAGCGCGCCGCCCACAAAACCAAAAGCCTGCGTGGCTCCGATATGCATCAGATCCGCAAGAGGCGAGCTCAATGATGCTACGCTTCTCCATGTGCCGGGGTTGACTCCAAGACCAGACCAGCTCACTGCCCCGACAATCACTATTGCCATGAGCACATATAGTACGCTCTGCACAAGCAGTGTTGTCCCTATTGCGATAGGCACGTTTTTCTTTGGGTTCTTCATCTCACCTGCCATATCCGCAACCTGCCTATACCCTCCGAACGAGAAGAGGATCCCTGTAGCCGGTATGGCTATGAGCACGCCTGCCCAGCCGTATGGCAAGAAACCCGTGCTGGTAAAGTTGCTTCCGTGGAAGAGCAGCATCGGCACCAGCACTATGAACAATATGACTGTAGCTATCTTCAAATAAGTGAGGAAAGAGTTGAAGGTTCCGAACTTTGATATTCCGGCAAAGTTGAGCACCGCGAATAATATGGTTATGATTATTGCAACGAGTATGCCTAATGGAGTAAGAAGACCACCATGGTAAAAGCCCGGCACCAAATAAGATGCATATTCTGCAACAGCAACTCCCTCTATCGCAGGAATTATCGCAGACCAAAGGAATAGGGCCCATCCAGAAAGGAATCCCCCATAGCTTCCATACACATAATACCCAATCCTCGCGCTGATACCACCTTTTGGAACCATTGAGGCTATCTCGGCATAAGGTATGGTAATGAACGCAATCATCAGCGCAGCGATTATCCATGACAGTATGACTGCAGGACCGGCATAAGCCGTACCTCCTGCAGCAGCAAAAAGTATTCCGGAGCCTATCGCCCCTCCGATTCCTATAAGTGCAGCATCCCTAAGTCTTAGGCCTCGCCTAAGTCCCTCCTTCTTAATATCCCTTTTAGTAGCCATCCAAACGCCCTATACCCTACCCTATATGATATATTTAAAGTTAAAAACCTTTGGCATCAGCCGTCAAGGATAAGACATTCAGAAAACGAACAGTTTCCCTGTGGTTGGATATGCAAGATTACATTGCACGCCGAAAACCGAGAATTCGACAGCTCCTCTCCCTAGAAAAGATATTTATCCCTTTTCAGCTAAGACTGTTAGGGATTTCTTGAGGCTCAATCCAGATACTGGCCTATCTTTCGACGATGTTCTTCTTGTACCAAAAAAGAACAGTTTCGGTTCTAGAAGCAAAGTAAGCCTAAAGTCCAGGCTGACAAAGAGGATATACCTCAACGTACCCGTGGCAAGCGCCAATATGGACACAATAACAGAATCAAGGCTTGCGATAGCGATGGCGCAGAACGGAGCGATCGGAGTAATACACAGGTTCAACACTATCGAAGGAGAAGCGGCAGAGGTAAGGAAGGTAAAGCGCCATAACTCTTACATAATACATGAGCCATATACGGTAAGCGCAAACAAAAGCGTAGGGTACGTGAAGACCGCAAGCCAGATGTACGGCGTTTCGGGTTTTCCGGTTCTGGAGGGGAAGAAGCTGTTAGGGATAGTCACAAAGAGAGATTTATGGTTTGCAGATGAAGGAAAACAGGTATCGGAAGTGATGACAAAAAAGAAAGACATGATACTTGTCGAACAGGATAAGATAAAAAAGTATGATGATTTCGCAGATGTGTTCAAGAAATACAAAGTGGAGAAAGTGCCCATAATCAACAAGAAAGGAGAGCTTGTTGGGATGGTTACGGTAAAGGATGTAATAAACATGAAGGACGGCCGCGCAACAAAGAGTAGGGATGGAACCCTGATGGTCGGGGCAGCAGTTGGGGTCAAGGATGCGTTAGAAAGGGCAGAGGCGATGGTCAATGCAGGCGCAGATCTGCTGGTAATAGATATAGCACACGGTCATTCTACAACTGTGATAGAGACAATAAAGAAGATAAAAAAGAACTTCAGTATAGAATTGATTGCGGGTAACATTGCTACTTATGATGGTGCGGCAGAGCTGATGAGCCATGGTGCAGATGCGGTAAAGGTAGGGATAGGACCGGGAAGCGTATGCACCACAAGGATCGTAACAGGAAGCGGTGTGCCGCAGCTCACTGCGATAAGTTGGGCACACAAAGCGGCTGAAGAACACGGTGTGCCTATAATAGCGGACGGGGGGATAAGAAATTCTGGAGACATAGCAAAGGCGCTGGCTGCCGGAGCTTCTTCGGTAATGATAGGCAGGATGTTTGCAGGTACAGAAGAATCTCCGGGGAGCACGATAATGAAGGAAGGAAAGAGATACAAGTTCTACAGGGGAATGTCATCGATATCGGCGAACAACAAGAAACTGGAGATAGATGGTTCAGATTTCGAGATAAGCGATGTGGTAGGTGAAGGGAACGAGACGTTCGTGCCTTATACTGGCAGCGCAAAAGTAGTGTTAGAGCAGATAGTAGGGGGGTTAAGGTCAGCATTCAGCTACTCCGGCGCGAAAAACATAGACGAGCTAAGGAGGAATGCAGAGCTGATAAGGATATCGGTAGATGCAAGAAGGGAGAGTTTCTCAAAGATGGATTGAGAAGTTATAGTGCAGTATAATCTCATTTTCTACTGGTTCTCTTCACAACAAACCATAGCCACCAAGCATAGTTCATGCTTCGCCAGCAACTGCCTTGATGGGAAAAAAAGGCCTTACATCATCTCGAAAGTTTGGATTTAGGTGTATCCTCCTATATGGTACGGAGGACCAACCCAAAATCACCATAGGATCTCTTAGCCCTCAGTTGAGAGATGGTGCCAGCAACTATGCCTCAACGCCTTAATACTGAATAATACCAAAGGGCCCTAAGCCCCATATTTGCGTACATCTCTGTGCGCTGCATCTGGAGTTGCTGCTGGGCATACCTGTATCGTTCCTGAGCATACTGCTGTTGCATATACTGCTGCTGTTGCATGTACCTCTCCTGCGCAGCCTGTTGCTGTTGCAAATCTGCCTGTCGCTGTTGCCAATCTGCCTGCCGCTGTCGCTGTTGCCATTGCTGCGCGCGCATGCGCGCATCATAGTAATTAGTCTGCGCATTCAATCTTGGGTTATAAGCATAGCCCGTCTCAGCCCCCTGCGCACTTTGGGTTTGGCGGTCTAGTCGTATAAGCAAGCGATACATCATTTCTGCCTTGCGGTATTCGCCTGCATTCCCATCGCTTCTTGCTATCGAAGCAACCGACCACATCATGCCAGTGGCTCCCCTGTAGTTGCTTTTGCTCGCATCCGTTTCCGCTTTCGTTATCAACGGCTTTGTGAGATTGTTCTCTACCGGAGTCATTACTGTGCTTATCACCCTTGCCATGTCAGACCCGGAAACTGACGCGTTCTGCGCGTACGCATTATTGCCCCCTACCGCGCCTGCGAGAAGTATCCCCATGCTTGCTCCGGCAACGTATTTCTTAATATATTTGTTCATCGTAACCACATATACATACCGTCTGTTTTGATATTTAAAACATTGGGTTAGGTTAGCCCAAGGTCGTTTCCATAAAACAATATATATATCAAAACGGGTTCATTTTTGTGACATGAATCATAGGCTGTAGTGGGATGTCTCAATCCTTCAGACCGACATTATTTTTCCTTTGCAAGGTTGTGAAATGTTAGGTATTTACCTTTTGCCGGTTTTTCCCACAGTACGTTTGCCTCTCATTTCAGGCACAGTAAACCTGTTCCAGAAAAGTTTGTACATCTTAAGCTTGTCGGGTAGTTCATTGAGGTAAGGTATGAACGGAAACGCCATAAGGATAAGGAATGCAATCAGTGAGATGCTGCCGTTCTCAAGGTCGCTCCACCAAGGAATGTTTGTGGTACTCACCTCAAGGAGGTTGTAAGGTACCAGCCAGTACTGTATCGCCCAAGGCGGACCGCCGACCATAAGCATCCCGAACTGTGACAACCTTAGGCCGTAAACTCGCGCCTCGTTCCCGAGTGCTCCAGTATCGGCCAGGAAGCGGATTACGTATGTCTCGTTAAGCCCGCTCATCGTCTCTCCCTGTAACACATCTTCATATGTTCCGTGCTCGGCCATAACGGTCAGTTCCGAAGCCATGGAGATGGCGGGATTTGTGGAATTAAGCCCAGCGGAAATAGAGCCATTGCCGGAGAAATATGCAAATGCGCTATTCAAATAAGCAGATTCGTTAGGGCTGGCAGAGAGCGCCGCCTCATGGTTCTTGGTTCCTGCAATGTTAAGATAAGCGTCATACGGCACAGTCACATATGCGTTCCTTGTGTTGAATGTATAGGGGTCTATAGTATCCATGTAATGCGCTGTGTGAGACGAGTAATTGAACTCGTTTAGGAAAGTAATCGCGGTCATCTGCGGGTTTGATAAGGACGCTTTGGATATCGTGAGAGGAGGTATGTAGGGCGAGCTGAAGATAACCGCAAACAGCAATACGATTATAGCGACATAAACCATCCTCCTGTACAGTTGCTTATGGTCAGCATATACCATCTTGTATGGTATATCGTTCCGGTAGGGTTTGCTTAAACCTTTCCTCTTCACAAGGGAGTAATGCAGGAACATCAGCCCCATGAGCAAGATAGGAATTATGGCGACATGCCAGCCTACAACGGCTCCGACATTCATAGGGTTTATCCAGAAACCAAGTCCCATGCCGTTCCATAGGTCGGAGCCCGCTTTCAGGTTCCATTGAGAGAGCAGACCGCCCTCTATTCCTATCCCGAAAGCGAACTGGAGAAGGACTAGAAAGAGCATTGCGCTTCCGACCACCCAGACAAGTTTCTTTTTCTTGAAAGCAGAAGTAGAGAAATTAACGAAAAGGTGGATGAACATCAGGGTAACGAAGGCTTCGGCAGCCCATAAATGCACGCTCCTGAAAAAAGTCCCGATAGGGGTAATGTCCCACCAGTAGGGTCCGAAGATGAGCATAACCATGCCGGTAATAGCAAGTATCATAAAGAGTTCCAGCAGGTAAATGCCGATTGTGAAGAAGAAGCTATTCCCGTAAGATGGTACCATCTTTATGTACATGGAGCGCATAACTCCGCCTACCTCATCCAGCACGCCAACGCCCTTGTTTTTCCCATCCTTCATCAAATTAGATAGTCGTGAAAAGAATAAAAAGATATCCGAAGCGAGATATTTATCAGACTGAGCAGAAAGCCGGAGCATAGATCATTGTGAAGGATGTCACTTTTAAGGCTTGTCAGCCAATTTTTGAGCCCTTCAGTTTTCTCACTATCGGTAGGAGTCCCATAACTTTGTCGGTGGTTATCGTCTGACCTTCAGAGATAAATTTTTCATCAAAAATACTTTGACAGCGAGCGGCTACGGTATTTACGCGGCCTTTCCGTCTCAAACATTGTCAAAGGCCATCATAAACTTTCTTGCGGTGCCCTATCTTCAGAACAAGTATGACCAGCGCTTTACGCTTTATGTCTAGAATTATCCTGTAATCGCCGACCCGTAGGCTGAAGAGATCCACGCCTGTAAGCTTCTTAACGCGCAGGAATGGGTCCTGTGCGCCAGCTACCTCATTAAGTTTCGAATAAATCCTCTGTGCCATTGTCTTATCCAGCCTTTTGAAGGCGCGCCCTGCATCTTCTGTGATCTCTATTGCATACGGCATCTGATCATCAGTCAAGGCCCATATCCTTTGCAATATCTTTCAGTTTGCGCACCCTTCCCGTCTCTATGTCAGCAAGGCTTCTCTTTATACCCTCTATCTCTTCCTTGGACAATGGCTCGTTGTCTGTAGCCATGTCAAGAAGCCTTTCTATTACCATGTTTATCGATTCCCTGGGATAGGACTTGAGCCCCTCCAACCTCTTTCTGGTCTTCTTCTCGAGCAGCACGGTTGTTGTATCCATACTTGAATATATAGACATATACATACTTATATGTTTCTATATTTTTGGCCGCCTAGGCTCCGTCCGTCTCTCGGATGTGCTTATTGTTCTGCTAGCCATTTCCAAACAGGCTTAACTATTATCTTTCTCTTTTCTATTTTAAAAGTATCTTCCTGGTCGTATGTAAGTATCAGCCCTTCATCCGGATTAACCTCGTTTAGCGCTTCTACAAGCCCATTAAATTCTCGTTCTTTATTATCTGTGTTCACTTCCCATTAAGAATGGGTACTTTTATCCATTGGTGATGGAGACTTATATCCATTGGTAATGGATATTATACTTTGGAATGTGTCTCATGGATAAATCCGTCTCCCACCTTTCATATTTTTCTTTTTCTCGTCGTAGAGCCTTACTCCTAGTTTTCATATTTTCCTTTACCGGTTCGAAAGACCCCTTGAACAGGTGTATCTCACGAAGCATTTACATCTCCTACATTAGTCGCCCAATTCATTCATCTCCTTCTTTGAGAACAATATCTCATTCAGTTCCTTGTCAAGCTTTTTATCGTGCCTGCGCAACCATTCTAGAAGAAGCGCAGCATGTTCCTTCTCGTCATCGCGGTTGTGTTCCATTACTGACTTCAAGTCCTTGTCCCCCGTTGCGCCCGCCCTTTCGTCATAGAACATTATAGCCTCTATCTCTTCTATCAAGGACTGCCTTGCCCTGCTCAGATCCTTTATGTCCCCGGCCAAATCCTCTGCAACTTCATATCTAGGCATTTTTTTCACCCGATATAAATATCTAATCAATGTTT
>JAJYTZ010000030.1 GCA_021792775.1 Microcaldota archaeon | reverse complement strand
ACACACCCATCAAACTGCTTCAGTCCCTCCTTGTCCATATAAACAATCTCTTCCGGATCCTTCTTAGAAAACGATTCTGCGCCGAGTCCCAGCAATTCTGATATGTAACCTACTGGCTCTCTCCCCAGCCAGACCAGAGACTTATTCTCCCTCTTGCTTATCTCTACCGCTTCCTTAAAATTTACTTCGTCAGCATCTGAATTTTTCATTTAATGCGCCCGACTATCATGAAACATATCAGATATATATAGTTTGCTGACCATCTTCATCTATTGTCTGTTTTGGTGACGTAATGTACTTTCTAGCTTCTATCCTTATGGATCCAGAACTCGGCAGGGTCGTAGGAAAGAAAGGGAGCGAGAACAGCATAATCTACTACAATGGCAGCTATTTCGAAAACCACATAACTGTGCTCTCTCCCACTTCTGTAGAAGACAAGGTATATGCTGTATGCGAATCAATAATCCTGTCGGATATAGTTATCATATCTACAAAAAGAGTGGATAAGTATCTGGCGGAAGCACTTCTTGCATGCTCCATCGCAAAGAAGGAAACTGTGCTAACAAACGACAATGATATATCGGATCTTGTGAAAGGCACACCGCTATCGGATTCGAAGGTCGTTAAATCAGAATCCTTGCCATCTGTAATAGCATCAAGCAAACCTGCGGAGAGTGGTCCAGAAGCCAGAATAGATATAGATAAGGCCTTTGCTGTAAAAGGGGTGGGAACCGTACTTCTCGGAATAGTAACATCCGGAAAAGTCTCTGTGCATGATAAATTAATCCTGAGTTCATCAGGTAAGGAGGTTATGATACGGTCTATACAGTCTAATGACATTGACATAGAGAGTGCCGAGGTAAACACACGCGTAGGGCTTGCCGTAAAGGGCGTGGAAGCGGACCAAGTAGAGAAAGGCGATGTCCTCTCATCAAAAAGGCTGGTTCCGTGCAGGGCGATAACAGCAAAAGTCGACACAATAAAGATAAATGAAGAGGAGATACTCAGAGGAAAGGCGTATATGTTTGTGTCAAACTTCTCTTATACAACCGCATATGTGGACTCTTTTGAAAATGGCCATATATCATTAAGGCTAGACAAACCGCTTTCAGTTGAAGTAGGAGACAGCATCATGCTCACGCGCGTCACAATGCCGAGAATCTTCTGCTATGGCACTGTACTAGCCACCGACCATTCACATCCCTAAAGGCACTATAAAAGCAAGGAGGTTACCGACAAACAGAGCAAGTATGACTCCTACAAATATCGGTAACGCAAAGGGTATTGCATTTCTGTAGACGGGGAGTCGGATGTCAGGCTCCTTGCGTCTCAGATCTCCAATAAGCTCTTTTGTCATAAGCCTCCCGAACTCCGGCACCCTCTTCCTTATCTCGGATACTGTTTTCTTACTCATCAAGTTTACCGCTATTATGTCCTCCTGGTCTATCTTATCCGGCTTTTGATATGATATCATCGATAGTGTCATTGGTCTTTCAAACAATGTGATAACCGCAACGCACACGATCGCTATTACCATTATCAGGAAACCAACTGTGCTTATCCCATAGTATATGAGAAACAGGAAGAAAACAGAGTAAGCGGCAAAAGCCGTCAAGCTTCTGCGTATGTCTCTTCTGTCCACCTTTGATAAGAAATCACGTCCGAGAATTGAATAAGACCTTGGTATATAATAAAATGGCACCATAACAAGAGCTACGATTCCGCTGTCGATTACGACTGAAAGCACAAACGGCATGCTTTGAAACAGCTGGGCCTGCAATTGGATTATGTTCTGAATAGGGAGTATCAGCGATATGGCTGCAATCTCTATGATATCCGCAGCCCCCAACTGTCCGATTTTGTATACCACATACCCTACCGCAAGTATCGCTATCGCGACCCCCGCGCTGAAAAGTATCGTATATGTATCTAAGTATAAGATAGTCATCGCGATGCCATATGCGAGGGTCGCATAGACAAATACCGTAGGTATATTCCTTTTGTTGAATACGTCGAATATCATATATATTAGGGCTATCGCTATAATGCTCCCTAACCTTAAATAAACAAGTTCCATCAGCGCACCGCAGCAAGCAATCGTATAAAACCTTTTATTAGCTATATTTTATAACCTTTATATAAACATAGGCATTTGCATGCTAGATTACAATAAGATGGAGGAAAAGTGGAGAAAGAGATGGGAAGAGGCAAAGATATTCGAGGTCGAGCCGGACGGACGGCCTGGCTGTCTTGTGACCGCAGCATTTCCCTATCTAAACATGCCCCTCCACATAGGACATCTACGGACATACGGGACTACGGATCTTTATGCGAGGTACCTGCGCTTTAGAGGGAAAAATGTCCTCTTTCCAATGGGATTTCACAAGACAGGGACTCCCACGCTCGCTATTGCAAAAAGGATAAAGTCAAATGATAGCGAGATATTTGATACTCTGAAGGTATACGGCGTCCCTAAAGAGGATATTCCGAAACTCGTTACTCCCGAAGCAGTAGCAGACTATTTCCATAAGATGACAGCTGAAGCGTTCAGACTTAGCGGATTGAGCATAGATTGGAGGAGAAGCTTCAGTTCTACCGACGACAAATTCAACAAGATGGTCGAATGGCAGTTCGACATGTTAAAGAGGAAAGGATACCTTGTTACTGGAAAGTACATAATAGGCTGGTGCACAAACGAGATGAATGCCGTCGGTCAGCATGATACAAAGGGAGACGTGAGCCCGGAGATAGAAAAGATGACGGTCGTAGAGTTCAAGGATGAGTCTACGGAAATCTATTACCCATGCGCGACATACAGGCCGGAGACCATATCTGGTGTTACCAACCTGTTTATCAACAAAGACGAAGAATATGTTGCCGCGGAGTTCGAAGGCAAAAGAGTGTACCTCGCAAAAGAGGCGGCAGAGATACTAAAGCTCCAGACAGAGATAAAAGTGGTATCGGAGATAATGGGAAACGAGCTGGTAAACCACACTGCGGTAAATCCGGTAAACTCTGAGCGCATACCTGTGCTTCACGGTCAGTTTGTCAAACCTGATTTCGCTACAGGTGTAGTCATGTCCGTACCTGCTCATGCGCCATTTGATTATGCAGCGCTAGAAAAGATGAAAGCGGAAGGCAGCATCAGCGGCATAGCGTACAAAAAAGTGATACAACTAAAACCCGGCAATGGATTGTCCAATGCGGACATACCGGCAATGTCTTATCTTGAGAGGTTACATGCAGATTATAGCGCAGACAGCGAAACACTCGAATCCGCTACAAAAGCGGAATACCTAGAGGAGCAGAAATTTGGACTGATGGCAGATGGGATTCACGATGGCATGCCTGTATTGGAGGCGAGGGCCGCGATAGCAAAGGAGATAGGCGAGAAAGGCATGCTTGATACGATAAGCGTGGTGAAGAATTACGGACATGTGTACTGCAGATGCGGAACCGGGGTAGTGCCAAAACTAGTTGAAGACCAGTGGTTCATAAACTACGGTGATGAGAAGTGGAAAGAGGCGGTGCGAGAACACATGAAAAAGATGAGCATAATCCCGTCATCGACGCTGAACGCATTCAACTATGTGATCGGTTGGCTTAATCTCAGGCCCACAGAGCGCGCGCAGGGCATGGGAACAAGATTTCCTCCCAACCCCCAGCACATAATAGAATCGCTTTCAGACTCCACGATATATCCAACGCTTTACACATACATTCACATCCTAGAAAGCAGAGGCGTAAAAGCAGAACAGCTTAAACATGAGTTTTTCGATTACATATACCTGGAGGATATAGATATCGATAAGGCAAAAGAGGCGACAGGCATAGATGCGATAACAATCAAGAAATGCAAAGAGCAGCTCGATTACTGGTACTCGTTCACCTCTAGGCATTCCGGTGCAGACCTGATATACAGCCACCTTCCGATGTACGTGTTCAACCATGTGGCTCTTCTATCAGAGAACCTATGGCCCAAGCAGATAGTCACAAACGGACTTGTTGATTATAAAGGAAAAAAGATGAGCAAGAACGAAGGGAACGTGATTCCAATAAAAGAGGGAACGCAGAAGATAGGAGCCGACATCTTAAGGTTCATAGAGATAACGGCTGGGGATCTTGATACAAATGTCGAATTCACCATGGCCGCCGCAACCAGTATAATCGCGAAGAACGAGGCACTTATGTCGGTTGTGGAAGAGGCAAAAAAAATGGGGACTGGAGAGCTCACACACATAGACTACTGGCTTTATTCGAAACTCAACTCTAAGATAAGGGACGCCACAGAGGAGATGGACAGGCTAACCCTAAGGCAGGCATACATCATGATATATTACGATTCCATAAACGAGATTAGGCACTACTTTAAGAGGGGCGGAAACAATCAGGCAGTAGTGCAGGAGTTCTTAGAGAAAGTTGCGATAATGCTTTCCCCATCAATGCCGCATTTTGCAGATGAGATGTGGAGCAGACTCGGGCACGAAGGATTTGTAGAATCGGAGAGATGGCCGGTATACAACGAATCAATGATCGACGGGTCTCAGCTTTATGTGGAAGAACTGATAGATAGAATGGTATCAGACATAAAGGACGTGATAAGGTTGACCGAGAAGTCAAGGAACGGAGAAAAACCGAAAGAGGCAGAACTCATAATCGCGGCGCAGTGGAAGCTTGAAGCATACAACAATCTGGCTAGGAGCAAGAATATGAGAGAGACAATAGAACATGGATATGGGACTGTAAGTAAAGAGGAGGTATCAAAGTTCCTAGTACAGTTCGGGAAGGGAATACAGCAACTCAAGGAGATAAGGCAAACGTCACAAGAAGAGATCGCGGCCATGTTGAAAGGAGAAGAGGGATACATGAGCGGGACCGTTGGTATCCCAGTCAAGGTAGAGTACGAGTCGGTATCGGCTTCAGCACGGGCATCGCGAGCCACACCGGAAAAGCCAGCAATAGATATCCGGTAAATCAATCTGCCTCCTTGCAAACCAATAAAAATGTATTCAGGAATATCGGGATGCAGGTCTAGGTAGTGTAATAGGAGGATTACTTTGAGACGGAGCAAGTCATACATACAGCTGTATTCGTGGTCATTACTGTTCTTTTACGAAGTCGGTCACAAACTATATATATGAAGAAAAAGGACAGTTACCATTGTGAGAAAATGGAGATTGAGAAAAAGGCAGAGCCCACAAGTTCAAGGTCTAATCCAACTCCAAGCTTAAGAACGGAAACTCCAGCTCTAAGCAAGGAGAACACGAAATTCGGATTTACCGGGAAAACATTGGAGGTAAATGGCAGAACACTTTACAGGATAATTGCACTGAAAGATTTCGGCAATGTTAGAAAAGGAGAGAAAGGCGGATTCATAGAAAATGAAAGGAACCTTGATTTTAATTATGGTGCATGGATTGCCGATAATGCACGTGTTTTCGAGAATGCTAGGGTTTCTCGCAATGGATGGGTTTCAGGCGATACAGAACTTTCCGGCAATGCCGAGGTTACTGACTGCTCAAGGGCAACTGAGAATGTGAGACTTTCCGTCAACGCGAAGCTTTCCGGTCACTCGTGGCTTTCAGGCAACACAGAACTTTCAGACAACAAGAAAGTTTCTGGTTACATTAGGATTCCAGATAGATGAAAATCCCATATACGCCCTCTCGGCCCGGTATCTTTGGTGTTCATAGAGTTACACCAAATAAAAATTACATCTCTGTAAAAACACAATCAGCTGTATGACATCTGACCTGTAAACCACGGCTTTGAGACTTTATTAACCCACAAGCACTTCCATCTGCGGAAGGTGCGGAGAGAGATATTGTAGATACCATATCTGCCTCATGTTGTGTATGTTGAACTTCAATGCTTCCTCTGTCCCTTTTCGTTCGCTGAGTTTTTTTCTAATCTTAGTTGGTTCTCTTCTTTTCAGCATGGAATTATTGGACACAGTCGCCCGATAAAAATGTTTATATATGTTATAAGATC
>JAJYTZ010000008.1 GCA_021792775.1 Microcaldota archaeon | reverse complement strand
GATTTGCCGAAGCTCTCCAATCCCACCATCATACACCAAAGTCACCGAAAGACATTTATCGCTTAAGAATGATAGAATGGGCATAGCAGTAGACTTAATGAACTGCTGTGAAAGAAGTGATAAGATGCCGCACAAACTCTTTGTTGAAGGAAAAAAACTCATTGTGGATTTCGAAGGATTGGAAGAGGTTGCCGCATTGAAAAAGCGGCTTGAGTTCAAGCTGGACAACATAGTATCGGTTTCTACAGACACCAAGAAGTGGTTGGAAGGTATAAGGGTTGGAGGTACCGGTCTGCCAGGTGTTATAAAGGAGGGAAGGTATTTATTAAAAGACGGAACAGCGTTTTTTGCAATGCGCCATCCTGACAAATGTGTAACGGTAGAATTCAAGAACGAACCTTACAAATATCTTGTGGTGGAGGTTGACGACAAAAATAAGATTGCAGAAGAGTTATTGCAAAATAAGCGATGATATGTCTCAAAACTCATTCAAAAAGTCAGAGGAAGTTGCACCTTTTGAATTGCCAAAGCATCCCATTGTTTCTCGATCATCGCAAAGGGCTATACCTATACAGCCAGTACCAATCACCGCTCCCTACCATCTATCGTGATCAGATGAGAAAATGCATATTCTGCGGGATATATACGGCAGGAGGAGACACCGTGGTAATAAAGAGATCGGATCACTTTGTGATATTCGATAAATTTCCTACATCTTTGGGACATATGCTGGTTATATCTTCAAAGCACTACAAAAACCTCCTCGAGACTCCGCAGCGCACAGTAAACTCAATGACGGAAACTGCTAAAGAGATAAGCAAAACACTCAAGGAAAGGATGGGAGCCGATGGGATAGAGATTGTTGTCAATATAGGCAGGGCGGCAGGACAAGAGATAATACACACCCACATACATGTCATACCAAGATATCTTCCGCACAAACATCCCCATTTCGAACCTCATAAAGAGATGAGCGAAGCCGAGCGCAAATCTATGCGAAAGCGCATAGTGGCAGAAATAGAGAAAAATCCCGCCTAACTATCCCTTATAGAATATGTGCCTCTCCTTTCCGCAATATCCACACTTCACAGACAAGTAACCTCTAGAGCTAGACAATCTTGTTGAACTCCCGCTTTTTGAGAACATCCTATCACAGCTCTTGCAAAATGCGTTTTTTATCTGTGGCGGTATCCGCTTCCTATTGTGCTTTGAAATGTTTCTCAACAATGAGATGTAGGCATGTGACAACTCTCCATCTGTTGTCTTTTTCGCCTGCCCATAAAGCGCAACGATGCGCTGTTCGGCAATCCTTCCTATATCTTCCTTCTTTCCCATATTATTCTCTCTCCCAGTTCATGCGCTAAGGCGCGAAACGAATTCCTGCATCCCCTCCTCTATGTGAGA
The DNA here is from genome assembly GCA_021792775.1 of Microcaldota archaeon. Classification (GTDB taxonomy): domain Archaea; phylum Micrarchaeota; class Micrarchaeia; order Micrarchaeales; family Micrarchaeaceae; genus JAJYXL01. The sequence goes on along the minus strand of JAJYTZ010000008.1, from coordinate 32,920 downwards.
GACTTCCCTGTCAGATATTGTTACGACATTTCCAGAGACCTCGAAGTGGCTGTCTGATGGGATCCCATGGAAGAGCGACACACTCTGAGCAATCGAATTGTTCTGGTTAGATACGACCCTCTTTCCCTTTATTATGTTGGCTCTTGGTATTACCTTTATTCCATTACCTATCGCGCATATCCGCTTCCCAGCTTTGTCAAACTTTATAATAAGGTCGGAAAGCGGCCTAAAATCAGCAAGTTTGTATTTATCTATACCTTCCCCGCCAATTATGATTATTCCATCGTACCGCGCAATATCCACGTCTTTTGCATTGAGCGATACCTGCCTGACGTGTCCCTGCGAGCCTCTGCACTCCCCTGTGTGATAACTGGAAACATCATAACCGATTCCCCACTTTTCCATGAAGAGCAGAGCTAATTTTAGCGCATCATCCTTGAAATCGGATGGAGGTACGAACACAAGCATCCTCATGCAGACCAGCTTATACTATATATGGGGCAAGGTAATATACCACTTCCGCATCTCCTATCTTATAATCTACCTTAACAAGCGCATCCGTCTTGAAATGCATCTTTATATGGTTGCCGGAAGGACAGGCACTTACCATCCTCTCAAGATACTCGAGGTTGAATGATGCCTCTGTGGATTTCTTTACATCCATCTTCTTTATTGCATCCCCCTCTCCAAGGTGTTCCTCTTCAAGCTCGCCGAAATCCCCTTTTGCTGACACAATCAACGAATTTTTATCGGTTTTAAAGCCTATGTAAGTTGACAGCAAAGAAGCGTCTTTTATTATCTCTTTTATGGACTCTCCCCTTATCTCCACATCAGACTCAAACTCAACCTTGGGCTCGTTCTCTAAGTTCTTCCTTATTTCTATTATCGGGAGTTTGTACCTTCTTCTGCTGTTTTTGCCTATGAACTCGACTAGGAACCGCCCGCCAGAATCCTTCATGAGGAGCTGCTCGTCCGGTCTTGCACTTGAGAGTATCCTGTAAAAGTTCTCAAGGTTAAGGCCTATGTTTGCCTGCTTCTCTATCTCAAATTTCGAGAACGCCTTACTAGGCATCTCAAAACAGACCATGCTTATTCCAGATGGGTCCATCGCCTTGAATTGTATGCCCTCCTTAGAGAGGCTGAACGTACCTTCATCAACGAGCCTCACCAGTGCATCTACACAATTCTTCCAATATTTTGCATCGTCTATCTTTATCTCGAACAACGTATCACCGTAAAACAAGAACTACAATAATAAATCGCCAAATAAGGTTATATACCTTACCATAGTGCCATTCCCTGTCCCTACAATCTTATCCGTAAGGGAAGCGCAAACATCGATTAGATGTTGGCCCCGCTGAGTATTATTACTGTTTTTCTACCCAATCTACCCTTAACGAGTTTGTATGCAGCAGCAGAAGCCGCTCCGCCAAGCTCAACCATCAATCCATTCTTCATATACAGCTCTTCTTTGGCACTTTCCATTGCCGCGTCAGAGACAGATACGGCAAATCCGTTACTCTTCTTTATCCCAGATATCGCCTGCTTCCAAAAGGTTGGCATACCTACAGCTATTGCATCCGCTTTCGTCTTAGGCGCCTCATATTTGAGAGACTTCCCTGTCTCAAATGCCTTCACAAGCGGCGCAGCGCCCTCCGCTTCTACCGCAACCATCTTCGGAATCTTCTTCTTATTGCTGTTTCCACAAATTTCCAAGAATCCTTTATACATACCTGCAAACAGGGTCGCATTCCCGACAGGTATTATCACATCAGTAATTCCCTTAAGCTGATAAGAGATTTCGTATGCAATCGTCTTCTGTCCCTCCTTCCTGTAACAGTAATCGCCTGCAAGGAAAATCCCCTCCTTTACTGAGTAGTCTATCGCAGCAGTCTGAGCTCTAGTAAAATCCCCATCAACCTTTACTACTGTGGCGTTGTGTGTATCTTTTATGCTTTTCAGCTTGTCGCGATTCGCATCCTTGCTTATGAATATTCTGGACCTAAGGCCGTATATCTTGGAGTAAAAAGCGACAGAGTAAGCCATGTTTCCAGTAGATGCACACACAACCTCCGAATGCCCTAAATCGTTTGCCCTCGAAACCTCTACCACGGATCCCCTGTCCTTAAAAGATCTAGTCGGATTCTCGAACTCCAGTTTTGCATATCCCATATCTCTTGTCCTTACCAGTTTCGTGTTTCCGAGCTGAAGATCCATATAATTCGAATCAGGCAGCACTCCTTTCATATCCCAAAATGATGTTATCTCTTTCGGTTTGGATACGCCAGCATAGACAACCTCAAGCAGGCCATTGCATCTCTCGCATATCTGGGTATGGTATGTCTTCCCGTAAGACGCCCCGCACTCCAAACATCTCAGCTTATACCTTGCCATCTTTATCCAATCCCCAACTCAGCTTCAAATTTCTTATGGTCTATGCGCAGACCGAGCGCACGCGCGATATACTTCATATCCTCTATCCCGCTTTCCAGCGAGGATGATGCTCCAGGCGATGGAGTTATATTGAATATCGCGTTATTATCATATAGCTTAGATGCTCCAACAAAGAACGACTCAGTATTCTCATCCACAATCTGCGGCCTAATTCCCCCCATACCTCTTTCATGGTAAAGTTGTTCATACTTTATGGTAGGAACTATTTTCCTCGCCTCGTTCTCAAAGAACCATCGTTTCCCTATTAGCGGCAACCCGTATACGAAATTGGTTTCCAATATCCTTATTATGTCTTCGTTGCTTACCACTTTTACCAAGGTTTCCAAGGTCTTTATGTCGTAGTTAAACGACCTCAGATAATCAAAGAATGTCGATCCCCTTTTCTCCAGTCGGAGCGGCATAGTTGCAGTCGGTCCGTATCTTGTTATGTCAGGGTTCCGTATGTCAGGATCCGCATGTACGGCAGCAAAAGGAACCCCACCTTTCTGCACCCTATACACTTTTCCATTAAGCATTCTCTTCGAGATAAAATAGTCTCCGCCTATTGATATTATGGAAAGGTTCTTGTCAAAGTCGAGCATTTTCGCGAACAGAAGGCTGTAGCTGCCTGTGGCAAAGACCACAAACTTTGTCCTAAACTCGCCTTTTGTGGTAGTTAGAACGTATTCCTTTCTGACCTCTCGCAGCGACTTCACCGCAGTATTGAACATTAAGTTTATCCTAGCTTTTTTATTGCGCAGCGCCCTGGAGACAAAAGACCTCGCCAGGCGTTCAAAATCAACCATGTATCCGCTGTCAGAGACAAGTGCAACAATCCTCTCCTCTGCTGGCCTGCCTCTAACAGTATTCGGCTCTATCCCAGATAATCCCTCCCTTTCAACTTTCTTTAATCCGGGGAATATCCTCTTTATCCCGGAATAATATGTCTTCTCGAGAGATTCTACCTCTTCATCCCCCACTCCAAGCACCATTTTCTGGCATTTACTTATAATACGAGCCTGCTCTCCCTTTTCAAGCAAATGTATGTATCTAAGTACCCTGTTCGCTTCCATTTTCGCTTCGGTCGCCTTTTTCAGAGTGTAATTAGTCTCAACATCGCCAAAGTGAAGGGTCTGGCTGTTGCTCCTGGAATTGGAGTTGAGCGTGGCTATATCTTCATATTTTTCAATAAGCAAGACTCTTGATATATTGGTATATGCAGAGACAGCGTAAAGTACGGCAGCTCCGGTTATCCCTCCCCCGACAATTATAAGGTCGTAATCTCTGCTCTCCATAAAAACCCTCAAAGTCTTCCAGAGATTATCTTGCCCAAAACATAATTAAGTATGCCATTCGCCTTGTAATACTCCATCTCAGTATTCGTGTCCACTCTTAACAGAAGTCTACACTCCTTCATCTTGCCTGATTTATCATAGAAGCGCATCTTCACATCGCTCTTTGGTCCCGCATCCTTTTCTGTTAGGATGTCAAGAGGTTTTGAAGGATCTATGCCAATCGAATCGTAACTTTCTCCCTCTTCGAACTGGAGCGGCATTACTCCCATTCCCACTAGGTTGCTCCTATGTATCCTCTCGAAGCTCTGCGCTATGACTGCCTTTACGCCTATAAGCGCCGGCCCTTTCGCGGCCCAATCCCTCGAACTTCCAGAACCGTACTCTCTGCCTCCAAAGACAACAAGGTTCTTATTCTGGCCCTTATACTCCATCGCCGCATCGTATATGCTCATCTTCTTCATATCCGGAAAGTGCACAGTATTTCCGCCGGTCTCGCCTCCCATCAAAAGGTTCTTTATCCTGTTGTTAGCGAAAGCACCCCTAATCATAACCTCATGGTTCCCCCTTCTCGAACCGTAAGTATTGAAATCCTTCGGTTCAACTCCTGATGCGATCAGATACTTTCCCGCAGGACTATCTACCCCTATCGCACCTGCGGGTGATATATGATCTGTCGAAAGAGAGTCCCCAAATACAGCAAGCACCGTGCAGTTTTCAAGTGGGCCGAATTTCCTCGTCTGCATAGAATCAAAAAAGGGCGGCAGCCTTATGTAAGTGCTGTCTCTTTGCCACAAATACACAGAACCTCCTACGGTCTCTATTCCATTCCAATAATTATTGACATTGTATATATCTTTTCCGTACACCTTTTCAAACATATCCTCGCTGACGGCTTTATGTAATACCTCCTTTATCTCTGAGTTAGAAGGCCATACGTCTTTTAGGTATACTGGTTGCCCATCGGCGCCCTTCCCTAACGGTTCTTTGTCCATATCTATCCTTACACTGCCAGCAATCCCGAACGCTATCACAAGCGGAGGCGACATAAGATAATTCGCCCTTATGTCCCTGTGTATCCTCGCCTCATAGTTCCTATTTCCTGAGAGAACAGAAGCGACAACAAGGTTGTTCTTGTTTATTACCTCGCTCTGTTTCTCAATAAGCGGACCGCTATTTCCTATGCAGGTTATACACCCATAACCAACAAGTCCGTATCCCAGTCTATCCAGATAATCCATAAGGCCGGCTTTCTGAAGGTATTCAGTAACTACTCTAGATCCGGGACCAAGGCTTGTCTTGACCTTCTTTGTATCTATCTTCAACCCTGCCTCAACTGCCTTCTTCGCAAGAAGCCCAGCCGCAATCATGACAGATGGATTGCTCGTATTGGTGCAACTTGTTATAGAGGATATCACTACGTCCCCGTCAGAGAGCACATATTCATAGCCGCCGCTGTCCTTTATCCTAAAACTGCGTATGCTGCTATGGGTCGGCGCATCCTTGACACTTCCGCCGTCCGGCATCGAACTTTCTGTAGACCATCTTGTTGCATCGTATCTACGCAGATGCTCCTTCTCTCCGCCATCATTGATGAAAACGCTGTCGAAGTCCTGCTTTATATCATGAAGTTTTACCTGTTCTTTGGGTTGATCAGGACCAGAGACAGAGGGTTCTATAGAAGCAAGATCAACCTCTATCTTATCACTATAGATGACCTTTTTGTAGTCAACCCCAAACATTTCCTGTTCTTTGTAATAGCTTCTGACAAGATCTACCTGCTCCGCGCTTCTTCCGGTCATTTTCATGTAATCAAGCGTCTCCTCATCAGGAGGAAATATCGCTATCGTGGCACCGTACTCCGGGCACATATTAGATAAAGTTGCCCTGTCAGGAAGGGATAGAGAATCAAGGCCTTCGCCAAAGAACTCAACGAACATCCCAACAACCCCCCTATCTCTCAGCACTCTGGTAAGAGTAAGTGCGAAGTCTGTTGCGGTGATACCCTCTCCCATTTTCCCAGTAATATGTACGCCTAAAACTTTGGGCGTGGTAAACGAGACCGGCTGTCCAAGCATTGCAGCCTCGGCTTCTATACCGCCAACCCCATAACCGACAATCCCCAATCCATTTATCATGGTTGTATGGGAATCGGTGCCCACCAACGTGTCAGGATATGCATACGCTTTCCCGCCAACATCTTCGACGGATACGCATTTCGCCAAATATTCAAGATTTATCTGATGGCAAATACCTGCAGAGGGAGGATATACCTTAAACTTGTCGAAAGCGCCAGATGCCCATTTCAAAAGGTGATATCTCTCTCTGTTCCTTTCTATCTCTTTTTGCTGGTTTATCCCAATGGAATCTACTGTATTAAACGAATCCACCTGGACTGAATGGTCGATAATAAGATCGACTGGCACAAGCGGTTGTATAGTCTCGGCTCTGCCACCGCTTTTTACCACAAAATCCCTCATTGCAGTAAGATCTACAACAGCAGGCACTCCTGTAAAGTCCTGCATCAGAATCCTAGACACTTTGAATGGAATGTCTGCCTCTCCCGGATTTTTTGCATCCCAGTTGGCCAGCATCCTCACGTCATTCTCAGTGACCGTCTTTCCATCAAGGTTTCTTAGAAGGGACTCGAGCACTACCCTTATCGAGAATGGAAGAGAAGAGATTTTGCCGTAACCCTTCTTCTCGAGCCCAGGCAAAGAATAAAAAAAGATATCCTTACCTGCGTTTTTGAACGACTTTACAACTCCAAGACTATCAGAATAACCCAAAGAATCTCCATATATATTACACAATCAAAGTAAAAAGGATATCCTAACAGAAAGATACAAAAATACTCCATGATAAACAATCATGGTGTGTCTTTGACCGAAAAACCTCAAATAAATCTGGGACTTGAAGGAGTATACTTCATGGAGTCGAAGATATGCAAGGTGGATGGAAAGGCAGGCAAGCTATATTACTACGGATATGACATAGGGGAGCTGGCAGCAGCCTCGAATTTTGAAGAGATATCATACCTCCTTCTTTACGGAGAACTGCCCACCACGAAACAGATGAAGGACTTCTCAAGCGCATTGGCAGAAGAGAGAAACCTAGATGATAGGGTAATCAACCTGATAAAAGGCGTGCCACAGGAAACTAACCCGATGCATACGCTATCAGCCGCAATGGATTTGATAGGGGCGTACGACAAAAGCGCGGAAAACACATCTGACAACGAATCCACCTCAATACGTATAATATCAAAGATTGCGAGTGTGGTAGCAGCTATAGGGAGCATAAGATCGTCCGGCAAGTATACCAACCCAGACCCAAAACTTGGTCATACTGCAAACTTCCTATATATGCTTAACGGAGAGCCAAAGCCGAAAGAGGTTGTAAAACTTGCAGACACGATGTTCCTACTGCATGCAGAGCACAGTTCAAACGCATCCACATTTTCCGGGATAGTTACAATATCCACACTCTCTGACATATACTCAGCTGTGGTATCCGCGATAAACACCCTCAAAGGTTCGCTGCATGGCGGAGCGGACGAGGCGGCGTTGAAGATGATAATGAGTGGAGTAGGAAAAGATCCCGACAAGTACATAGACGGTATAATTTCGTCAGGCAACAGGATAATGGGCTTCGGGCACAGGGTGTACAAGACGTACGACCCAAGGGCCGTGATAATAAAGGAACAGCTGAAGGCAGCGATAAGAAACACAGATGACAGAGTCAAGAAAATAGCAGATACTGCTTTCATGATAGAAGAAGCCGCGATAAAGAGGACCGGGCAAAAAGGAATCTGGCCGAACGTCGACTTCTTTTCAGGGCCAGTATACTCATACATAGGTATAGAACCAGAGCTATTCACTCCGGTATTTGCGCTCAGCAGGGCGCCAGGGTGGTGCAGTCATATAGTGGAGTATCTAAAGAATAATAGACTGATAAGGCCCACTGTTTATTACACAGGAGAAACAGGAAGGCCTTACAAAGAGATAAATGGCAGGTAATCAAATGATAAAAACGAAGAGGGTATACGAAAAGCCGGAGAGCTCGGACGGAGAAAGAGTATTGGTCGACAGGCTTTGGCCGAGAGGACTGAGCAAGGAGAAGGCGAAGATAAAGATATGGGAAAGGGATGTAGCACCATCAGATGAGCTCAGAAAGTGGTTTGGACATGATCCGAGCAAATGGGTAGAGTTCAGGAGAAGGTACAGAAAAGAGATAAACAAAAGCGAGGCATTGGCAGCAATTATCAAACTTTCAAAGAAGAGCAAAATCACGCTTCTCTATGCGGCAAAGGATGAGAATCACAACAACGCGATAGTTCTTGCAGAGATAATCAGATCAAGGAGCAAATAGAAAGTGGTATCTGCCCTCCAAGCAAGGCGTTTATGTCGGCCCAAAAACCAATTTTCGCCACTATGTGTAGATGCCTTTTTAAATATATCTGCGTATATAAATAGGTCAAATGGTAAAAAGCGTAGATATCGCAATTGCGATTCTTCTGTTAATACCGCTTATCGCGCTTTTAGCGATACCCACTTATAATCACATACACCCAACCCTTGGAGGGATATCCTTCTTCTATTGGTATCAGCTGCTCTGGATGCCGCTGAGTGCCATACTCTTCTTCATAGCCGCGGTGCTCTGGAACGCAAAAGAGAATAAGGAGGAGAAAAAGACAAGAAATAGAAACGCGAGGCATAGAGGCAGAAGAAGATGATCAACTCTATATCTATAACGGTTTTCGTTGCGCTCTTTGCGATATTCGTTTATCTGGGTTTCTACGGAAGCAGATGGAGGAAAGGTAACCTAAAACAGCTTAAAGAATGGGGGATGGCAGGAAGCAGGATAGGAACTACCATAGGATGGTTCCTCCTCGGAGCGGATATATACACAGCATATACTTTCATAGCTGTGCCGTCCTCTCTGTATGCGAAGGGTTCTATATTCTTCTTTGCCGCGCCTTATGTGATAATAACATACGCGTTTGCCATGTGGCTTATGCCCAAATTCTGGAAGATCGCGAATAATAATGGTCATCTTACGGTGGCGGACTTCGTAAGATCTGTATTCAACAGCAGGCTACTTGCGGTATCTGTCGCAGTTGTGGGCATAGTTGCAGAACTTCCTTACATAGCGCTTCAGATAGTGGGAATGCAAGCAGTATTGATTACCTTATTGCACGGAGTAGGGGCAGTCAATTTCATAATAGAGTTATCTTTGATAATCTCATTCATAATATTGGCAGCGTTCACATGGACAAGTGGGCTAAGGGGGGCGGCATTAGGCTCTATAATGAAGGATGTGCTAATACTTCTAACAGTCATAATAGTGGTGCTGGCAGTTGCAGTACTCGGCGGATTCCATTCCGCTTTGCTTACCGCGCCTTCCACAATAAGCTATTTCAAGTTGCCTCCATCGCTCTACAACGCGTACTGGAGCCTTTTCGTGCTAAGCGCACTGGCCCTTTATATGTACCCTCACGTAGTCAACGGCACATTGGCGCAATCCGATCCAAAGAAGGTAAGAAAGACCGCATCGTTACTGCCATTCTACAGCCTTGGCCTAGGATTCCTCGCGATGTTTGGGTTTATGATATATGGGGTACCGGCAGCGCTCAAGTATGTACATCTGTTCCCAGCATCAGTGCAAGGGACGCAGGTCGTCCCAGGCCTTATAATAACACTGCTCCCGTCATGGCTATCTGGCGCCGCGCTCCTAGGCATATTCATAGGCGGATTAGTGCCAGCGGCTATCATGGCGATAGCAGCAGCTAATCTATTCACAAGAAACATAGCAAAGGAGATCCGACCCAACATGACCCCTGCAGGGGAGACGCGCACCGCACAGGTTTTTGCAGTCATATTCAAGTTCCTTGCACTAGGATTCGTTTTCGTAATACCTGCAACGTTCGCCATACAGCTCCAGCTTTTTGGAGGCATACTCATACTTCAGATACTCCCATCATTCGTTTTCGGGGTAATAACAAAGAGGATTAACAGATACGCATTATTCCTGGGACTGCTGGTAGGGGTGTTCTTGGGCATATATATGATGGTTGCAGCGAACCATTTTGCGGTATGGACCACAACGCTCATAGCAACAGGGCTGGGTCCTGTGTTTATAGGTATGTTGGCACTGCTTGCTAACATAGCTGTGGTTATGGTGGGTTCATTGATAGCAAAGGCCTTCAACGCAACAAACGGAGCGAAGGCAGCAGCATACAAGTATTGATTATACATCATCAAGGCACAATCAATAGCTAATAGAATTTGGCGAGAAGGTGTAAATTTTAATGTCTAGCAAATGTTGAATAGTCACAAAATACGTAGTTGCAGATGCCGAGTTTAGCTATCAAGGAACGCAACAAATGGATTGTCTGATTCAAGAATCTAATAATGCTGCGAAGTTGCGTAATTCCATGTCAACGCCGATAGAGTTTGTGCCCTCCATCGCTGAAGATGGATACTCATTTATCATTGCGAAGATCGCATATGTATTCTTTTCCAACCCTCTTTGTCCTCCGCATCTTTAATTTCTCTTCCGTTTCCATGATTGAGATATCTCTTATTCATAGCACAGATTATTGCATCCGCGTCTTTCCTTCTGTTTTCCTGGTTGGCGTTTCCCTTCTCACCCATAACATCGATTATTGCATCCGCGTCTTTCCTTCTGTTTTCCTGGTTGGCGTTTCCCTTCTCACCCATAACATCGATGATTTGTTGCGCTCTGCCCCTCAAAGTAACATCCATTTTATCACTCACGATTATAAATTTATGATTTAAATACGTTCTGTTTATGTTCGTAATAAGGCCCCGACAAATTATTTCTTGTCGATGTGAGCAAAAGGCCGTCCATCATCATCATCACCAAACAAAGGAATAAAAATACAGCAAGAGACTAGAAAAGGTATGGCACAAGTGCCCACGTCCTTTTCCTATATGCATCATAGCGTTTTCCAAACTCCAATCCCATCGCTCTCTCCTCAACGCGTATCCTATACATGTAAGCCGGAACCAACAGCACAACCGCTATAACAATCGCATCAAGCGATTGCGATGCTAGGGCCACGCCAAACAGCAGCATGAGCACGCCGGTGTAAGATGGATGTCTCAAGTATGTGTACGGTCCGTGCAAGATGAGCTTATGTCCACGAATTATGCGCACGGTTGGCGCAAAGAAGAGTCCGAGCGCGCTTATGGCCCACTGTCTCAGAACGAAGCCTAATACTACGAACCCAATGCCAATGTAAAGAAAGAACTGCGGCAGCGTGCCTATGCCAAGCACCAGAATTCCACTTGATATTATCCAAGAGACGTTATCGCACACTATTATGGGCCAGCTTGACATGCGGTCCGCGCACTGCATGACCCTGCCGTGCTGGCGTGCGAGCGGCACCAGTATGGAGCGCGGGTAGTCAATGACAACAAACGCGGCCAGAACCATTATTATGAACAGATAATCGTAGGGCGACTGCATGAAAACACAACGATCTTTTGAAATCAAAGACTTTTATAACCATCATGGTGCTACAAATGTATCTGGTGGTAGTCAACTATGCTTTTCATATCCAACACCTATATCTTGTGCGATTCATTTTCGAGAAGCCACCACCATGCAGGCTTCACTTCCACCCTCCATTTATGATGCCTCAATTTATTTAAATACTGTTTATTATAATAAACAATAGTTTAATTTATTGTTTAGTATAATAATCACTATTAGAAAGTATGTTAGAATTTTACTTTTCACGAAACAGGAAATTTACGCCGACAGATTTTCAGCTTGTCCTCTGTCGTCAGAAAGAAAAGAGCAACTTCTTCGCTTCTATATAACCTCCTTCTCTAAATGGGGCTGCCGAGATTTGAACTCGGATCTCCACGACCCGAACGTGGTAGTCTACCAGGTTAGCGTACAGCCCCCTCAGAATACTGACAGCACAGACTTAGAAAGAATTGATATTAAAGGTTGCGGATATAGTCCAACAACAAGCACCACTAGTAGGCAGATGAGTGTCACTGCTATCACTCCAATGCTCGGATGCAAACTTCCCTTTTCCGTTCTATCTGCCATCGAGACAATCACTTTTCCATAGTAATATATCGAAATGAAGCTGTTTATTATCCCGATTACCGCAAGCGCTACCAATCCAGAACCTATTGCAGAAGAGAAGAGCAAGAACTTCCCAACAAATCCCATCAGCGGCGGTACTCCTGCCATAGAGAGAAGCAGGATCGCAAAAGCCACACCCATAAACCCATTTCTCTGGAAAAGCCCTTTGTAATCATCTACCGTGTTGATTCCCCTGCTCCCCAACCACATGACAATCCCGAATGCGCCTATCGTCATAAACGTATGCGCGATTATCTGGAATAGGGACGCATCAAGCCCCAGTGTCGTGCCTACTGCAATCCCTATCAGTATGTAACCAGCCTGGGATATCGACGAATAGGCGAGCATCCTTTTCACGTCCTTCTGCACCATCGCTACAAGATTTCCGAAGAACATTGTCAATATCGCTATCAATTCAAACAAAGGCGAAAGTACCTTAGTATAACCGGCGAACACCACGAAGAAGACATATAATATCGCAATGAACGCTACTTTCTTGTTCACTCCTGAAAGAAGCGCGGTAACGTGTCCCTGTGCTCCCTGATACACATCTGCCATCCAAATGTTAAAGGGGAAGAGCCCTGCCTCTACCGCAAGCGCCACTACAAAAAGCACTGCCGCAAGCATAATCAAAGAGCTGCCTACCAGCCCTGTATTCATCTGCAAAGGTGCTATCGCAAAGCTAAGGTCGTAAGGCATTATCATCACAACCGCAAAAACGAATACAGATATCGCCACAGTGCTTATCACAAAGAGCTTCACTGCCGGTTCAATTCTCTTTTTCCCTCCATTTAATACCATAAGCGCGGTAGCTGCGGAGATGAGTTCAATCGCCATCATAAGAGATAAGAGAGAGTAGGAGAGCACAACAAAGAACACTCCTGAAGCAGCCAGGCAGAAAAGCATATTGAAGAGGCCCGGCTCTTCCTCATCTTTGGCTAGCATAAGCACCAACAACAACGCTATCGCGAAAAAGGAGAGAAGCATGCTTGAGAACCCATCTATCCTCAATATTCCAAACTCTACAAAATCATACCCTGAATGGAACGCGAGTAATCCAATCCCAAAAGCGATTATCAAGAAGAGTCCTGTAAGCGCCATTGGTCCTCTGTCTCTACGCCTTAGGAACGCGAACCCCCCTGTTACCATAGCTAGGATTATCAGCGGAATCCCATACTCTACTATGCTATGAATCATCTAAATCCCAAAATCAAGGAAGGAACTATCCCAAGAGCCAGTATCGAGAAAATGAGCAAGGCGTAAGACGGATTCCAGTGTCCTGTCTCATACCTAACAATCTCTACGCTGCTCTCCGTGTCAAAGAACGATTTGTTTATCGCGTAGTAAAGGTAAGCCCCCACAATTATTATACTGAAGAGAGGAATCAATCCTAAAACTCCAAAGCTCTTATCCGCGCCTATGAATATAAGCAGGTCAGCTATGAAAGCTGCTGTTATAGGCACCCCTGTCGCTGCAAATACACCAAAAAGGAAAGAATACGCACTCGATGCCGCTTCCTTCACTACCCCATTCAGTATGCTCATGTGCTTTGACCCGAACATGAACTCTATCGACCCTATGCTCAGGAAGAGGAGAGCGATGCCCAATCCAAACGCCAGCATCCCATATACTGCACCATCCAACCCGAAGATGCTGAATGCGGCTATCCCTGTAAGTATCACTGCGCTCTCAGCCATACTCGTAAATGCCGCCATTCTCTTTAGGTCGTCCTTCCTTATTCCGTTCAGTGCCGCATAGAATGCCGATGCTATCGCAATTATGAGTATGTACGGAGCGTAGGTCCTTGCGACAGGCAGCATCAGAAAGAGGAGCAGGATTCCATAAGCTCCAAACTTCGAGAGCAGCCCTGCTATAAGCATGGATCCCTGTGTCGAAGCGTCAGAGTACGCACTCTGCATCCAGGAATGGAACGGGAACACAGGCATCTTTATCATGAATGCGATGAGGAGCGAAACGAATATCACTTCCTGCACCCCTAGGGGTATCATCTGTGCATTTGCCTCTATTATACTTATGCTGAACGACCTTATCGGCGTATAGAAATATATCATCAAGATGCCGAAGAGAAGGAGCGCACTCGCAAGGAGCGAATATAAAAGGTATATCTTTGCGGAATTGAGATGGTTTCCGTCCCCTAAATAGCTTATCATGAAGAACGCGGCTATTACGCCAATATCCCAAAAGATGAAGAAGAGGAAAAGGTTGCCAGAGGCAAAGAGCCCTATTGCAGTCGCTTCAAAGAGGAGGACAAGCGAGTTCGCAACTTTTCCTTTTTCCTGCAGCGGGTTGCCTCCGATTATGGCCGCAAGCCCTACTATGCCTGCAAGAAGGCTCAGCGGCACAGAAAAACCGTTCGCAAAGAACTGCAGGGATATCCCAAATGCGCTTATGTATTGTACCGTCTCAGAATAATTGGCTGTCCTTCCTGACAGATAATAAACAAACATAATGATTATTATCGCAAGCGCGATAGCTGAGAAGAGAGTCGCGGCTGGCCTCGAAAATCTCTTATCCAATAAGAGAACCGATAGGATTCCCAGGAAAAGGACCAATATTATAGCTGGAAAGAATATCATAGCACAAACACCATCGCGATTATCAATATCACCATTCCGATAACTATCCACGCTGTATACAGATTAAGGTTTCCGCTTACGATATTGCGCATCTTCCTTCCTAGAAAAACCGTTACGAAGCCAAAGAGCGCAAATATGATGTATATCAAGTAATCAAAAAGTTCGGCGACTTTAGAAACAAGCAGCACGAACTTGGAAAGAAGAATGTAGAAGGCGTTTATCAAATCAATGCTGTGCACAACCGTGAACAAGCCACCGTTAATCCTGACCTTATGCCCCTTCTTGTATAAGTAATAGGCGGTTCCTCCACCAGTGATAACAAGTACTGTCTCTACTACAGGTGCGATATAACCAAAACTTACATTGCTTATACCAAGATATCCCGGAACGAAGAAATAAAGGGCTGTTGCTGCGACCACAGCAAAAGCAAGTACAACCTGCGGAACCACCATGCTTGCAGGCATATTACTCGGACTCTCCGCAATCTTTCCTCTTTCCGAATTCCTCATCGGTATGAATATCCACCTGAATATGTAGAAGCTTGTGCCAAGCTCCACCAACACAAGGAAGATGTATGTGTATATGTTAGTTGCAGACACCTCAAGTCCCATCTTCCCAAGGAAACCGCTTAGAGGAAAAACACCGGCTATGGAGAGCACTCCGATAACGGCTGTCCAGAAAACCAGTTTGTTGCCGCCTGATTCTCTTAGCTTGAATATATTCGATTCCTCATTGTTTGCCTTCATTATAGACCCTGCATCAAGGAAGAGAAGCGCCTTATAGAACGTCTGTGTTATGAAAAGAAGGACAGCCGCAATAACCGAGTTCAATCCCACAGCAACAAGCATAAGCCCAAGATCCTCCAAAGTGGAATAGGCGAGTATCCTCTTGATGTGGCTTCCTGACATCGCATTAAGGACTCCAATCGCAGCGGTAACTGCTCCTATCACAAACACGAGAGGCAGCAAACCCAGTCTAAAAAGGAGAGGCATAAATATTATCGCGAGGAACACGCCTGCCTTGACCATTGTAGAGGAATGCAGAAAGGCAGATACGGGAGTCGGACCTTCCATAGCCTTAGGGAGCCATCCGCTGAACGGGAACTGTGCAGACTTTGTAAAGATAGCAAGCACCACAAGCGCAAATGCAAGATATATCTGATAGCCGGCCGGCTGCGCGGAGATGTAAGCGAAACTGGTAGTCCCGTATGCGTTTAACAGCATGATTAGCGCAGCAAGCATCGCCACATCTCCGATTATTATTATGCTGATTGACTCCCTTGCGGCGGTAGCCGCATCCTTTTTATGGTACCAAAACCCTATGAGTAGATAGCTGGTTATTCCAAGCCCTTCCCATGCTATTATGAGAGCGATAAAGTTGGCCGATATCGCGAAGAAGAGCATGGAAGCTGCGAACAGGTTCATCTCCGCATAGAACCTCCTATGTTCTTTTATATCATCAAAAAAGCCCATAGAATAAATCATTATGAGGGGCGAGATGAAAGCGACAAGCATCAGCAGCATCATATTTATGTGGTCGGAAGTGATGCTTATGCTGAACAGATGTCCAGCAACAGAGAACCAGCTTATGTTTGTTGAAGAGGATGGCATATAAAAGAAAAGATATACCGCGATAGCAAAGGTAAGGAGTGAGGCAAGTATCGATACATATCCGGTCAGCCTCACCTTTTTGTCGACGACAACGATGCAGAACAGCGCAGCGATGAGGGTCGGTGCCAATACTATAAGTTCGAACATGTTCTTACCTCTTCAACTTTGAGATTACTCCAACATCAAGGCTTGTGTCATATACGGCCATATACCTGTAGAAGAGCACAAGCAGCAATATGCCAACTGCCGCTATCGCCCATATAGAGAATAGAAATGGTATCACGCTACCTCCAAAATAATCGAACATCCCCACACCTACAAGAGATCCTGCCATTATCATTATCTCTGTAGATAAGATAATCAGCACAAGGTGCCTGCTTGCAAAAGTTCCGGATAGGCCGATCGCGAAAAGCGCAAGCCCCAGAACCACAAAAAACCCTATCATCTATTATTCCTTATTTTTTGGAAGAGTGCAACCGAGCCGAGCCCTATCCCGAAGAGAAGCAAGGTAACAAGGTAAAATACTGGGACATAGCCATTAAACTGAAAGCCTGCCTCATGCGCACCTATAGGATTGCTACTTCTCAGATTCGATCCGAATATGCCGCTTACTGAGTATGATAACAGAACGAATATCAGAATCGCAGAGAACGCGAGTAATCCAAACCTCACATATCTGAACTTAGAGACTCCGATGGCCGCGACTCCTATTATGAAATATGTCGATATTCCCCCTATCGCAACAAAGAGCTGAAGTACAGCAAGCAGCGGCTGTGAAGCGATGATGAATACCAGCGAATTGAAGAAGAAAATAAGAGAGAGCGCTATTCCTATATGCAGCATCTCCCTAAGCCTAAAGAGCGCAACCGCTACAAATATCTCTGCAATCCCAACAGCAACATCAAAGTAAGCAGCGAGCATAACAAAACCTATTTGAGGTCTTCAGGCCTCTTCAGGAAATTTCTTCTGTCGTATGCCTCAAATTCATAATTTTTTGTGAGCACCAAACAGTCTGTAGGACAGACCTCTTCACAGAGCGCGCAGAATAGACAGCGCTCAAGGTTTATCTGCGGCATCTTCTTCTGTCCTTTATCGGTTGGAGTGTCTACCATCTCTATGGTCTGGTTAGGGCATATCCTTGCACATGCTCCGCAGCTTATGCAGGTCTTCATATCCAATTTATGTATGCCCCTGTAATTGTCTAGAGCAACTTCCCTTTCTTCCGGGAAATTCAGGGTGATGGGCTTGGTTATCATGTTTCTGGCAGTCTTAGCAATCGGGTCTATTATCGATATCTAATCACCTCACAAACAATGCGAATGTAATAATTAAATTGATTACTGAAGCAGGGAGAAGATAAACCCAACCTATCCTAAGTGTCTGGTCAAGCCTAAATCGCACCGTCGCAGCCCTTATTACTATGAAAAGGAAAGTCAAGAGAAGCACCTTTATCGCCATCCATACGGCTGGCGGCAGAAACGGCCCGCTCCATCCTCCTAGGAAAAGCACAGCGATGAGCAGCGAACCGACAAACATTCTCGTGTAGTCCAAGAAAAGGGCGAGAGCGTAGTAAGGAGCTCCAACATCAGTAAGCCACCCTGCAATGAGTTCGCTGTCCGCCTCTCTAAGGTCGAATGGGGGCCTCTCAAGCTCAGCCAGCATGACTATGAAAAACACAATAAACCCTATGGGCATCATGATTATGTACCATAAGTGGGATTGTGCAGAGACTATCCCGGTAAGGCTGTATGTATTGGAGAGCATCGCTATTGCAGCGATAACAAGTATGAGCGGGATCTCATAACTAAGGAGCAGCACTATCGACCTCTGCGCGCTTATAGAGCCGAACTTGTTCCCACTCGTCCATCCTGCTATGAAAAGCATAATGGGCACGAAAGATAGAAGCATAAATACTACTATGAGGGCGATACTCGCATCGATTCCAACAAAAGCCCCTGTCATAGGTATAAACGCAAGCGCTATCAGATATACTGCGTAAATGGCGGGCAGCATCAGCGGAAATACTCTCTTGTCTGACATTGCCGGTACAATGTTCTCCTTAGAAAGGAGCTTTATTGCATCCGCGATATTCTGCAGGAGACCGAACTTCCCGACATAAGTAGGCCCCCGCCTCGACTGCGCACGCGCAATCACCTTCCTCTCCAACCATCCTACAAGAACAGTGAATAAGCTCACGATCACAGCTATTATTATGCCGAAGGCGATTAGAGCAAGCAATAGCAATAGCCATCTGTCATTCAGGTATGGATAGCTGTGCAATGCCCCGCGGATATAAGAATAATACGACCCAACCACACCAGAATTTATTATCAAACTACCACACTAAGAGTTGAGCAAGGAAACTTTAAATATGCGACCAGCTGAGCATATCTATGCCGAATGTCAAAAGTGCATTTCCTGAGGAAGAAGTGAGAGTAAGGGTAAAGAGCGGGGGAATGTACCAACACATCGTGTTCAAGAAGGTGCTGGTCGGTTTTGGCCGCGGAAAGAGCCTCGAGCTATTCGCAGACAGGAATCTTGAGCTACGAGAGGCAGAAAGAATCTCGAACGAGATTGGTCTTCCTGTGCACACAAGAAACTGCAAGGTCTTCCCTAAAGGCAAGGGAGCGAAAGACTTCGTTGTAAGTTGAATCCTTGTCTTACTTGAAATTTGACATGCCGACAATTCCCTTCAGAGATTCGTTGTGCCCTGCATAAGTGTAGTTCACAGCCAAATTGTAGTCTGTTACCAGACTGAACGTTTTTGTGGATGGTGCAGCGCAATCAACGAGCGCAGATCCTACCGAGTTGGAGGGAATGGTAAGATTGAGCGTCTCAATGACAGGTACTCCTATGTAGCACGACGCTGAGTTTATCAGTATATTTCCGTTAAACCTGTTATAAAAGCTCAGGTTTGCTATCTCGTTGGCAGGGTTGAAGCTCTCTACCTTGCATGTAATAAGACTGTTAGAGGTGTTGCACGTGTTATTGAAATAAGACCGGAAACGAAGAGGGGTTCCGTTGAATCCGAGAGAGCCAATAAGTCCGGCAGCATTCGAATACTCATTTGATATGGAACTCTCATTCACTATGGAATACAGGCTGAGTCTATAACCTTTGAAGAACTCTGTCGAGTTTGTGAGCGCATAACCTGTAAGGTTTGCAAGGCCGACTATACTCGAGCTGCACACACTCCCATTATGCGACGAGTTGACAAGCGAACCTGCGCACACAGGAGAGTAATTTCCCGACATACTCTTGTTCTTTTGTACAAGAGCAGCGAAAGCACCATGGCTACTGTAGAAAAAATTGACGAAGGAGATGGCGTTGGGCGAATACGCAAACCCGGATCCTGCCCCTATCGAATTCGTGTACATGAACCTTTCGCTGTACCCAAGCAAAGTATTGCTGGAATTGATCGCATTTCCAATCAGCTTTTCCGAAGCGGTTGCATTCTGACCAAAGAATGCCGAGCATCCTATGCTATTAGACTGATAATAAGATATCCTTGTCCAGCCCATATGGTAATCCATGCAGAAGCTGGTGTTATTGTCTATAAGCCCAGCATATACTGTGTTTCCCGACACAATCTCCCTAGTGCTCTTTATTCCCTTAGAACTGAACAGTTTCGATATCAGGTAAGGGCTTTGGGTGCCCTGCATCCAGGAAGTGTACGCATGGCTTCCATTCCTATAACCAATGTAAGCAGCGAAGACCTGACTTGTATAAGGAGCCAGAGCGTTCAGCAAGGTTCCCGATACGGCGGGACCGGTCATCTCGGAAAATGTGCTGGAGTTATACACCTTGCCAAAAAGGTAAGCCATGCCTATCCCATATGTCTCTAAAGCAGTATCCTCACTGCTTAATATCCCGTTTGAAGAAAGGGTCAGGTAAGGAGAAGGAGTCGTTGGAGTATTGATCGATATGGTTACAGTGTTCGATGCCTGCGTCCTATTGGTCAGCTTGAACAAACCCGCAGGATCTGCGACCGCGCCGAAAACGAAGTTTCCTGGCACAGTATAAGTGTAATTCATATGGATTGCCGTCCCCTCCCCTTTCGGTATTGTAACGTTGTAAGTATCGTAGGTCTTACCATTTACATACACAACAATCGGCAAGTTTGATATCTTTCCGTTTCCCGTGTTGTTCACAAGTATGCTGAAGAATGTTGTGTTGTATGGATAAAGGCCGGAGTAGGTCACATTTCCCTTAGAGTTGAGCGGAACAATCCCTACTGTTACAGAATAGCCATTATTTATCAGCATGCTTGCTGCGATAGCCACAGCTGCGACTACCACTACCGCAACCAAAATGTAAACCAAAACGCCTCTATTTATATTCATGACGATTACCTCTGTCTGAGAGCTTTAAGAATCGAAGATATCTTATCCTGTATGGGTCTTATCTCTCTATCAAAGTAGCTTTCTACCCATGCAGCCTCATCGTATTTATTCCCGTTGGTAGGCTCTATCATACTGTACTCCCCTTTAGAGTGTTTCACTATACCCATTTTCTTGAGCTGGAGAAGATGATACCTCAGCGTCTTCTCGTTCATTTCCCCCCATCTCTCTGCTATGTAATCTGATAGTTGTTTCACGTTTACAGCATTCTTCTCCTTGAAATGAAAGTAAAGAACAGAGTCGAACACCGCAAGCGCTCCCAGCCTCGACTCTCCGGGATTTATGACCCCTAATGCCAGTGCCAGCCATCTGACGCTGGCGCGCCTAGTCTCCATCACCTCCCCAGTCATGCTTAGGTTTCTTATGCAAATCTCTCTCTCTATCAATCCAGACTCATTTACCTGCATAGAGACCACCAAAAGCCTACATAGTATATTCGGAAACAATATAAAACCATTCGGATAAAATCTGTATAGGTGATCATACGGACGAGCTAATCGTTGATACAGAGTTCGCGCCTGACACAATGAGACCGAACCAGACAGATGAAGTATCTTTAAACATAAGGACATCTATTCCAGACAACGAAGGTCCATACTGGTGCGAATGTGATATAGAAGTAGAAGCGCCAATATCTCTGGCGATGGACCGCGAGCTAAGCTATGGCAGAAGGAGAATCGGAATACTCATGCCGGGAAAGGCAATAGACCAGAGGGTAAATCTGTACACAAAAAAAGTGAGCGTCCAAGGCAGCTACAAGATAAAGCTCATAATGTACCTCTACGGAGAATCAGGAGCGATATTCAAGAGGACTGAGAAAACCGAAGAGATTAAGTTTTCCCAATAATCAGTCACAGGCTCTTCTCTACGACAAAAGAGTTTTTTCCGATAGGAGTAGCCTCTTCCCTATATACACGATATACATCAGGTCCTCCGTGTATACGTACCGATATCTCCGTCTCGAATCTAGATATATCAGTAGGGTTACCCTCGACAAATATCTCCACAGAACCATCGCCGAGATTCCTCACAAACCCGCACAGGCTATTCCTTTCGGCGATCTTCTTTACAAGAGACCTGTACCCAACTCCCTGCACGAATCCATGCACTACGAATCGCGCACCTTTCCTCATGAGTTCATCTTCTTATAAGGTCGTTTATCTTGGACACAGCTTCGACTCCCTCGCCGCTCTTCATTCGGATTCCGTCTTGGTTGTCCAAACGCAGTCCGGCGCTATTGACCGCTTCGTCGACACTGTGTGCATCATTTACTATGTTTTGCAAAGCCTTCCGCTCTTTAGAAGAAAGCCTTACGGCATTAAGTTCATAGTCCTCAAAAGCAGAATAGGCAACTGGCGCAACGCTCTTTGTTATCTTCGCTATAACATCAGCATAGCTTCGTATCTCGAATTGAGCATGTTGGTCCAACCTTAATCTAAGGAAATGGAACATATTGTGGAGGTTTGTTTTCCAGTACCATTGTGTATAAAAGTTGACAGGGAGCAATGCGCGTGCAAGTTCTCTTGTCATTCCTGCTTCCACATGTTTCATGTAATTGGCGTACGCCTCTTTCGATGTGTTTTCGAGGTCCTTCCTGAACGAATCGACCTCCACCGGGGGGAGCGTTCCCTCCCGTCCCTGTCTGTTTGACTTTGATTGCACTGATATGTTCTCCGGTTCGGGGATATAAAAGCATTCATCCACTAATGAGTATCTCAATGAATATTCGTTTATGCTTGCGGTTCTGTGGCGCACCCACTGCCTTGCCACGAATATCGGCATCTTAGCAAAGAGTTTGATCTCTGCCATTTCAAAAGGAGTGGTATGCCCATGCCTCATCAGATATCTTATCAAGCCCTCATCGTCGCTCTTCTTCTTTGTGCCTTTGCCGTAAGAGGTACGGGCAGCTTGGACAATAGAACTGTCACCTCCCATATAATCAACAAGCATCACAAATCCGTGGTCCAGTACTGGAAAAGGTTTACCTATAATCGCATCTGCTGCAGGAACAGAGACCCGTCTCATCATTTCGGATTGTCGTATATCTTTATCTACCATATGTCTCACCAAACCGCTTTTCAAATGAAATATAAAACACTATCTACGGAAGAAACCCATCAAACAAGGCAGTAAGACTAATTCTTTATGCCTAAATAAAAATAGCTATGGGTCTTTTGCCGGCCCACAAAAATCATACTACAAGGGCTCAGAGGTGGAGCAGGTTGCCAAGCCCAAAAGCCTGTAATCCAACTACCACAAGCACAATCTCTATTACTGCCAATATAACTGCCGTTATAATCCATCCCAAGAATGCCTTTCCTAAGCTTATGTTATGCTGTTTGGAAAGTGATACGACAGTCGTGTATATGCTCCATAATCCGAACACTAGTAGAAGCATCCCTAAGACAGGTATGAAACCAAGCCAATAAAAGAGTATTACTGGAAGAGCTCCGAACATTACTGCAGTAAACGTTCTGGAGTAATTGCCTTTGTAGATTCCGAATACCATCTTCGCAAAGAGTTGAAGTACAGCCGCACTAAATAGCAATCCTATCGGTATTAAGACTATAAAATAAACCACCGCAATGACTGCAGTAACTACTCCTCCAAATATACTTCCTACACCCCCTAGTGCACTACCCACAAAAATACCAAAAATTAATGCCAGTACTACAGACACAATCATCGGAAGTATCATTACCCTGTAATAATACTTGAGGGCATCCATTACCTCCATTTTCCCAGTATTCTTGTTAGGGTTAGTACATCTGCCCAGCGCCTCTTTGAAGTTATCCAAAATGCTCATGCAATCCCTTTTAAATCACTGATAAGGTTTAAATATATGCCTTCTGCGATAGCTTGCAATGGAAAGAGTGACTATATGTACAACCAAGAATCCATAAAGAAAGGAATACGGGAAATATCGGATTATCCGAAAAAAGGAATAATGTTTAAGGACATAACCACACTCCTCAAAGAAAAAGAGCTGTTCAGGGAGGTTATAGACAAAGCCGCAGAGATGGTGGAGAGCGATACGGAATATATAGTCGGAATAGAGTCTAGGGGATTCATATTCGGCTCAGCGCTCGCTTACAGGACAGGAAAGGGATTCATACCAATAAGGAAGAAAGGAAAGTTGCCATATGATAAGATAAGCAAAGAGTACGACCTAGAATACGGCAAAGATACGATAGAGATGCACAAGGATGCTCTGCACAAAGGAGCAAAGGTGGTTGTTGTGGACGATCTGCTTGCAACCGGCGGAACAGCACAGGCAGCATACAGTCTGGTGGAAACTGCCGGCGGGGAAGTTTCCTCATTTATATTTCTTATAGAGCTAACAGAACTGAAGGGAAGGGAGAGACTTCCTTGCAAGGTTTTCTCTTTAGTTCAATACTGATTCTGATTAGTGTCCGCCTTTTAGATCCATTTCTGCAAAGACCCTGTGTCTGGGCGTTCCTTCTATTATCTCCTTTCCGAGACCTGTTACCTTCTTAAACTCATCGCTTCTCACAAAACCCGAGAAAGAATTCATATCCTCCCACTCGCTGTATATAAGGTATTCGTCTGATCCAACTTCCCTGTAGAGTTTAGCGCCTCTCATTCCTCTGGCACCACTGAATATGCGCACCACTTCTTCGAATATCCTCTCAAACTCCTTTCCATGTCCCGATTTTACCTTGTAATACAAGCCTATGTTTATCATGTTCTGGCCATCATTCCACCGAAGACGAAAGAATCGTATATCTCTGCCACCCCCCTGAGCACTATAAACCCTACGCACAGCGCTATGAGTATGTATCCGATATATAGGGGATAGGCAAGCACATATGCCAGTATGAGGTAAGAGAAGGTAATGAACTTAAGTATATTTATCACAGATCTGCTCCAGTTCGATTTGTAGAAAGTCTTGCTCAGCCAGGTCGCACCTTTCGAAGACGTTCCCCGCATTCCCATCATTGCATCAGCAAACGAGTGCCTTATTATTATTATCAAAATTACAAAGAGCGGAAGCACTCCGACAAAAAGGAAAAGTATCCACATCGCATACTCAGTCACTCTGTCACCAGCGACATCGAATCTCGGCCCCCAAGGCGCTTTTTTTGAGATGTTCTGTTTTGTCTTCTCGATGTACCTATTCCTTTTCTTCCCGGAAGCATGCATGATGTAGTCAGATATGCTTATCCTTCCATTGCTTGCCTCCCTAAGCGCGGCAAAACCATCAACCCCGTCGAGTGCAATGGCAATACCAAGTATTATCACAGAGAGGAAAGGATAAATCCTTTCCACTACAAGAAAAACAACAAGAATAACAAGCGCAACGCGGAACAGAGTTATCGCATCTGCGCTTCTCAGACCCATTGACCTACCATCTCTCTGTTTATCTATCTACCAGTCTCCGTGCCTTAGTCCGATAAGGCCCCCTATCAGCCCCAGCGTGAAGCCGACACCCAGTCCCCCAAGGTTCAATAGACTTATCACAGAAAAGATTATGGCGGCAGTAGCCCACTCTGTCATTCCTTTCTTGTCTTTAATATTGTATTTAAATGCGGCAAGAACGACAACCGCTCCAGAAACCAACCCAAGCAGACCGCTTGAATATGCGCCTATGAAGACCGGCCATTCCGACCCTCCCACAAGAAAGTTGGCCAACAACGTGAAAACCATGCTGAACACCCCTCCAAGGAGTATTATCGTGCCGCCGGTCAGAGTAATTGCAAAGGCGGCAACCGGTCTGTTCTTGGTTCTGTAAACCTTGCTTATCATAAAACCACAATAATATACTCAATACGGATAATTTAAACCTTTTCATAAAGCCATGACAAAGCGGTGTGCTTCCTTCGCCGAGCTCGACGGCACCAACACAAGCCCCATTCCCCCGAGTCCATCTACATACCTCTGATAAGAGCCGTCATTGACAAACACGACAATATGCTTGTACGAACCCATTCTTCTCTCTAGCATCAGGCGGGTTGCAGATAGGTTCTTCATTCCAGTCTCATATTCTATCGCAACTTTCGAATCAGCTACATATGCCTCTATATCGGGTTGGTTAGGTCCGTCAAGCACCTTATGTTTTATGCTGTGCATCGCAAGATCGTCAGATATGACTTTTAGGTATACCTCGTGCTCCGGTCCTGGATTGCTCCGCCTCTCCGGAAAGACCGTCGCCTCTGTCCCGACCCGCGCTGTTACATTTGTAATGATTATCTTATCCTGCCTTCTTGTCCTTATGACTATCGGATCCCTGAATACAGTGCTCATGAGCATTACCTGGTTTGTCTTAAGCTTCAAAAGCATGTTCCTTGCGGCGTCTATCTTGGACGGATTCCCACCTCCCATAATAGAGCTTATATAAGATATCTCAGAAGGCTCCCTCTGATAGAAAGAGGCGATTGTGGCGGCGTTCGCAATTATCTGTTTTGGTATGCGCGTCGACATATGTGTAGCCATAACAACTCCAAACCCGTACTTCCTGCCCTCCTCTATGAGCTTTCTTAATACCCCGCTCTCGTTGCCTGACTCATCTATCAGAAACTGCGCTTCGTCCACAAAGAGATACGTCTTTACACCCATCTCTTTCTCATAACCGTGCATACGGTGGTACATCCTCTGCATAAGTTCATGCATATAGACGAAGCGAGCATCGTTGTTGGGAAGGTTCGCAGTAAGGAAAAGAGCAGGACTGCCTAATCTTCCCATATCCAGGGATTCGTTCTTGAAAGGGCCAGAATTAAGGGCCGAAAGCCTATACCTAAGATGGATCAGTGTGTTCCGCTCAGCTACGCTCTTCGAGTTCTTTATGAAAACGTTTATCTCGTTTATGAGGTCTGGGATTGTAGGGTCTTTCACCACGTACGAGTCAAAGCCCCTCGCCCCGACATTCCTGTAGCAGTACCACATGCAGCTGCTCAGTTTGTTTACCTGTATGTAACCTAGCTTATACATGTCCCTGAATAGATTTGTCAGTTCAGATATGCGCTGTCCGACGGTCATCCCGTCAAGCGCCATTATGTTTATACCAATCTCTCTCGAATCATAGACACTGCCTCCGACTGACTTGACAAGCCCAGAATGTTCATCATGCGCATCAAAAACTATGATTCTCTTGCCTTGCCTGTGCATCTCAAGAATCAATGATTTTATCAGGGTGCTCTTGCCGAACCCGCTCATGCCGAATATGACAAGATGGGGGTTTGATTCTGCTCTGGGCCGCAAGGATGCATTTGTGTGAAGCCACACTCTCTTCCATGTATGGTAAGTATAGTTCGAAGGCCGCCCAAAAGCGAAACTGCGGACGCGGTGCAGCCTGTACCTAAGCTTTCCGATAGATATCGAATCTTCGTTATAGGCACGCCTGCCCAACAATATTCTCATTTTCCTAATAGGGTAAATCATATAATCACACAAAGCCCGAAGGCAAAACGACTTTAATCTTTCTCAGTCAAATATCTCTAAGCCAGGGTGGCAGAAACTGGTATCGCGCTGGTCTTGAGTTCGAAGAACATCAAGAGCTGATTGGTGATGTGACAGGCAAACCAGTGCCCGTAAGGGCTTTAGGGTTCAAATCCCTACCCTGGCGAATTTAGAATCCAACGGCGAGTTCACAAGATATAATAAATCTCCGTCTGAAATTTACCTCATGAAATGTTTATCGCTCATGCAGCCGTACGCACAGCTTGTTTCTAGCGGAAGGAAAAGGATAGAGCTCTGGAGCTGGAATACGCGCTACAGAGGCTGGTTCCTTGTGCATGCCTCTAAAAAGCTGGATTCGGAAGCAGCAGACAGGCTTGGCATTGGAGAAGCGTTGGCAAGAGGCGCAGTAATAGGAAAGGCGCGCATCTACGGGGTGAAGAGATACAATAACAGAGAAGAGCTGGCAGGGGATTATGCGCTGCACATGGCACAGAACTACAAGATTCCCGCCTACGGATTCCTGCTGGATGGAGCGGAACTTTTCGAAAAACCAAGGGAGATGAACGGAAAGTTGGGTTTTTTTGATATTGATGCATAATCATTCCAATGAACCCGGGTAATAATCGGCCTTGCGCTTGTTGGAGTCGGAGGGAAATGCGGACACCTGTCCCAAGTAAATCACGGTGTAAACTCCATAATGTTTCGCATAGAAAGTTAATAAACTCTTACTCCCTATCTTGTTATCCACAAATTCAACCCTACCAGCCTATGCTAGTATTCTGTGTGTGGTATCGTGTGGTATATGTAGATTTTCTTCCATCTCAAGTACTCTTTCCATAGAGGTTGCACATAACGATTCCCTATACTATCTTTTCAGCACAAGTAAACGCTGATTAATATCGATAGGTTTCGATGGCCTTCCACACCTACCTGGTTGTATATCGTAAAGTTTGGCCTTCTTGTACCTACGACTCCTTACGTCTGTTCAGTTTTTTCATAAGATGGTCGTTTAGAGAGCTCTTTATCTTTTGACGAGAGGACAATATTTCGGAATGCTACACAAAGCCAGAAAATACATAGGGTTTAAATAGTTCATACTCAGGCAATCAATCGCAGGTATATATGAAGATTACGGAAGTGTGGTGACCTGCGCCTCAGAAGTTGCATTTGTCACTGTTAAGTTGTACATGTTGATAAACAGCGAGGTGCTCTGGTTTCCTGTCATAAAAACTTCCAAACTGAGAGGAGTATAATATGTCGGTGATATGCAGGCGTAGAAAGAAGTATCTGGCTTTGCTCCTAGCAGACCATCAAGAAATTTAGAGTTGATGGTTGTCGTGCCGTTTACCCTCCAGCACGCCTGTCCATCGTATAAACTAGGGGCCACATTGCTTATTGTGGTGTTGCTAAAGCCCGTAATGCCGAAGATGCGGGTCAAGTGTTTCAATGCGTATAGCGCACTTCCACCGGTCGCATTGCACGCATACCCTGTATTATTCTCATCATAGCATGCATATACGGTGCTCCCATTGTCCTCAGATATTATAACTGCACTCAGGCTTGAAACACCGGTCAGGAGCATGCTGTGTTGCATCGTAAAAGTTATCCTAGTGTCATTGTAGTATTTTTCCATTGAGATATTGAAAACTGCGTATATATAAGGGTCGCCGTTCTGCAGTATCACATTACCTGTTATTGTTCCATTGTAGCTCATCCCAATCTCCTTATAAGTGTTAAACTTTTGGAGCATCGCGCCACTAAGTCTCGAAGAGTTTGTCGCGGATTCGAGGACCACATTCGCGATTCCTCCACTCAGGTACAAGTAATAGAATGCCCCCATACCTATAAGGACCACCAGAACCACAACCAAAACTATATTTCTGATAATATGGCGTTTCCTTGGACGTTCCCCATTATCCACTTTCCGATTTTTACTGTCCAATCAACCATGCCCTAAAGCTATAATTAGATGCTAGCCAATACTTTTATACCTTTTGCATCTCGCGGCTTTGAGGTAGAATTAGTCTTTTAGGAAAATTATGTAAACCCTCCGTCCAACGAACTCTTTTGGACATCCTATCTTCGCACCATTACCTATCGGTGTTACTTTTCCTTCTAGAAATCCAACTATCCCGCTTACTTTTATCTCTGCCCTTTCTTTTATCTTAACTCGTGACATAAAGTTTATACAAAGTATAAACATATATACCTTTCGGTTGAGATATAATAGAAGTGTAAATTCGGAGCAAAGAAGAGCCAACGAAGAAAAATTGAGAGAGGTTGTTTCTCAAGTAAGGAATGGCTACTTTCCATATGCGGATGCCACCAAGATGTTAATTGAAGTCGTAGAAGCATCAAGAAAGGCAGATATAAGCCTAAGACGATATTGAAGTAGCGAAGCATCCTAAAACATTGTAAAAAGGGTTATTTGGGTAGCAGAAGGAATAATAAACTCTCACTCTCCAATAACAGGGGATAAGATGTCAGACGCATGTATGGTGGTACACAAGAAGCTAGATACTCTTCCTATGTTCAAGTTTCCTTTCAACAAAAAGCTTCTGCCGATAAATGGGATATACTTCTTCTATGAGAGCGGCGAGCATTGGGGACATGGCGGCTCTATGCAGAGGGTCGTGCACGTCGATTCCCATATAGACGGAAGGCTTGCAGAGGAGATAGAGTCGCACTTCGGAAAAGATTTCGGATCTGTGCATCTCACAAAGAGCATGCACAAAGCACTCTCCTCAAAAAGAGAGCTCAGCGAAAAGAAGTTCATAGGGATGATGAAGGAGCACCTCTCCTTTAGATTCTTAGTTATCGATAAAAAACCTCAGAGCTCAGATACGGTTGAATATCTGGCAGGCGTGCTCTCTAACTGCCTTTACTGCATTCCATCAAGGGACTGGGCAGGTAACCTGTCAAAAGTCAAGAAAGTAAGGGAATCCGGAATGTGGAAAGTTCCAGAAGGAAAGCACACAATGACCAAGAGGGACGAAATCGCATTTGACAAGGCGCTTGAAGACACTTACAAGTGGCTCGAGAAGAAAGGAATACTCGCCCCTGTTCTCAGATACTGAGCGCGTTCACTTCCCTCTCCTTTTTTCTAGGTTTTCCATTATCCTGGCCCACGCCCCTGTATTCTTAAGGAAGAGCTTCAGAGCCTTGCCAGCAAGCGGCCTGCATACCCCGTTCCCCAGACTATCAAGCTTAGCGATCTCTGTTCCGGAAAGCCTGAAATCAACAGAAGAGACATTCTCTTTGACGTGTTTTACGTCAGAAGACTTCGGAATCGCAACCACGTTCTTCTTAGACACAAGGTAATTCAGGACAATCTGCGCTTCTGTCGCACCGTGCCCAGCAGCAATACTCCGGAGCACCATCATAGCATCCCTATCATTGAATAGCTGCCCTCTTCCGAGCGGACTGTATGCTATGAGAGTCACATGTTCCTTCTGGCAAAACCGGAGCAGCCCTTCTTCAGGCTCTCTTACGAATGGGTTGTATTCTACCTGGTTAGCCGCTATCTCATATCTTTTCATAGATTCCTGCGCCTCTACCATTTCCTCTACTGTAAAATTGCTTACTCCTATATGCCTTATCTTGCCCTCATCAACCAACTCCTCCATTGCACTCATTGTCTCTATTATCGGTACAGAGTGGTTCGGCCAGTGAAGTTGATATAAATCAATGCTCTTTAACCCAAGCCTACCTAGGCTCGCATAACATGCCTTTTTCAGATCATCATGTCTGAAGTGATGTGGAGAAACTTTTGTGGCCAAGAAGACCTCCGCGCCAAACTCGGATATGGCTTTTCCGACAAGCCGTTCATTCGCATACATCTCTGCGGTATCGATAAACCTGGCGCCTGCGCCTAATCCCTCTAATATCGCGTCAAGTCCTTTTTTAGATCCTTCAGGTATCTTCCAAGTCCCAAGACCTATCGCCGGAATCTGTTCTCTGGTATCTCCTAACTTTTTATATATCATCAGCAGGCCTGCAAACATAAAACAAAGAGTTTCTGCTCTTGTTCTGTGCTCTTTCATTCCTAAGGCGGACCGCCCTCCATCGCGGATCGCCAGTAGCATTCGCATCTGGCGGCGCGAGCCTCCTAAGTTTGCTCGCGTCTGTTCGGCTTTGTCTAAGCTTGTCCACAGAATCAGACAAGTGAAGCTGCCAAAGTTGTTAAATGTTTCTGTGCCGTTGTCGATACACGAATTAGCCCGAAACCTTAAGCACAACGATTCTCTCGAAATCGAAGTCTCGCGCCGCCACTACCTCTGCGCCAAACCGCCTAACATCTGACTCATATCCATTCAGCGAACTCTCAAGTATAATCACAGTATATCTGTCCGTCAAATGCTCTCTAAATTCGCTCCAGAAGCGATCTATAAGGAACCTGCCATCCTTTCCCCCGTCTGTGGATAATTCCTCTATTTTATCAGTAGGCACATAAGGAGGATTGAATATTACCGTGTCATACCTTCCCCTGACATTCTCAAACATATCGCTTATCACGAATTCTCCGCTTATTCCGTTTGCAATTGCATTTACCTTTGCGCACCTCACCGCTTCGGGGTCGATGTCAACGAAAGTAACCTCGCAGCCTTTCAAAGCCGCAGCGATTCCTTGTATGCCAGTGCCGGTCCCCAAGTCAAGTACCCTGCCATTCGCATATCTTTCCACGCATTCCTCCAGAAGGAAGGAATCCTCTCTCGGCGCATAGACTCCAGGAAAAACCATCAACGACTCCATAAGCATGAAAGACAACAAAAAAATAAAAAGAGAGAGGAAATCAGAGGAATCTTTGCCTTACAAATCCTGCCTTCTCATGCAGCTTCTTTGCATATATGTAGTTGCGCGCAGCCTTAATCGATTCCTCGACCGCGACATACGACGCCTCTACCGCTATTCCCAGATTATTCCTCATCTCATCAGTCTTGTCTACATCGTGTACCCCTAATGCCGTATCGACCGAAACGGCGATCTCTTCAAGCACCTCCACAAGAGCCTGCCTGTACTGTTCGGCAGACAGACGTGGAAGTCTTGAGGCTATCCGCTCAACCTCAGGATTTCTCATACCCATGTAGATACCACAAGAGGAGCCCTGCTTGCCGCGCCCAATTCATTCTCAGGATTAGCCTGTGCTTTACACAGTTGTCTATCTTATACGGCGCAGACAAAGCGCAACTCTTCCCATAATCATTATCCAGAAAAGTATATATTACTTCCTTTTTTTATATACAGGTAAAAGAAATTGTAGCTAAGTAAAAAGAGTTAAATACTTTTCCAGACATCATATAATGCCATGCCCATGGCAACCTCAGGATGCCTGTGCCGAAAGGCACAGGTGGTCATTTACTTCTTCTGGATGCGTGTCCGAGCGATTCCCTTGCCAGGCTTTTTAGCTTAGGGTCGCTTACCGAATGTTCCAGCTTATCAAACTCCGAGATTGCCTTTTCTGTAAACTCTTCCGCCTTTTTTTCCGCGTATGTCAAAGAGCCCAACTCTCCAAACTTCTCGAGAACGAACTTTATCTCTTCGGAGGTTTTCTGTCCTGGCCCCTTTGAATATATCTCCTTCATTCTGGCCAGAGAATTCGTTCCAGCGTTTTGTACCGCATGCATAAGTATCAGCGTCTTCGTACCTTCCTTGACATCGTTCCCTATGCTCTTTCCAAGTACGTCCTCCGTGGAAGAGCAGTCAAGAATGTCGTCTTTTATCTGGAAAGCGTAGCCGGCGTATGTTCCATATTTCGATATTCTATCCATAACCTCGTTTTCCTGGTGTCCTGCTATTATAGCGCCGCATTGCATCGGCCCGTACACGCTGTAATAGGCGGATTTCATGTGTATGGACTTATAATAGCTATCTTCATCGAATTCGTCTATTCCGAACTCCTTTCCGAGTCTCACATCAAGGTACTGGCCATAATCAGTCATAAAAATCATGTCATGCAGCTTATTCAAATAAGCCGTGCCGCGCGTCCCTATAGACACTGCGGCATCAAACGCCATCTTCCACATCACAGAATATAAGGCATCACC